>NZ_JBEYLC010000017.1:0-99919 GCF_040635885.1 Nocardiopsis sp. NPDC006832
AACAAACATGGCTTAAAGAAAATCAAACACGCGCTGTTGAGTTCTCAAGAAACAATCACTCTTCCCGTACAAGCTCCGGAACCTTGCGGTTCTCGTTTGCTCTTCCGTGGAAGGCTTCTTCGTTGTGTCTTTACTTTATCAGGTGTTCCGTTTCCCGTCGAATCGGCGGTTTCGGTGTTCCTGATCGGGGTAAAGGCCCGTTTGTGCTTCTTTCGGCTTTGCGTTTTCGCCTGTCGGTTTGAACGCTGGGCTTTTGAAGCGACTCTTCGAGTTTACATGCTCCGAGCACCGCTCGAACCAGGCTGCTTTGAAGAGGATGTCTGTGATCGCGGTCCGGTGCCGAGCGCGAACCAGAAGGTTCGTGCGCTCTCCGTCCCGCAGCGACTCTTTCGAGTGTAGGGGTGTCGGGGGCAGACGTCAACTCAGGACCCGGATCCGGTGCCGTTACGGCGATCCGGGCCTCGATCGCCCCGGTTCGGGCGGCTTCTCAAGGCCCCTGACGTGCGCGGTCCTCACACCAGGCCCACGCGTCACATCGGCTGTTGTCAGACATGGGCTTCTTGCCCTCTTCGCTCCGCGACCAAACCCGGGCTTTCCCCGAACGCGCGAGGGGCCGATCTCCACGAGATCGGCCCCTCTACAAGCTGCTCGACGTCAGCCGCGAAGCACGACACCGCCGACGTTGCGCTTGCCCTTGCGCAGGACGACGAAGCGGTCCTGGAGCACATCCTCGGTGGACAGCTTGGCCTCGACGTCGGTGACCTTCACGTTGTTCACGTACGCGCCACCCTCCTGGATCGCGCGGCGGGCCGCGGACTTGCTCGGGGTCAGCCCGCTCTGCGCGAACAGGTCGGTGACGAGCAGGTCGGTGACCGGGCCCTCCACCTCGGCCTTGGGCACCTCGGACAGAGCGGACTCCAGGGTGCGCGCGTCCAGCTCGCGCAGGTCCGCGCGACCGAAGAGAGCCAGGCTGGCCTCCTTGACTTTGCGGGTCTCCTCCTCACCATGGACCAGCGTGGTGAGCTGCTCGGCGAGGGCGCGCTGGGCGGCGCGGGCCTGGGGACGCTCCTCCGTCTGGCGCTCCAGGTCGGCGATCTCCTCCTGGGACAGGAAGGTGAACACCTTGAGGTAGCGGGCGACGTCGCGGTCGTCGGCGTTGAACCAGAACTGGTAGAAGGCGTACGGCGAGGTGAGTTCGGGGTCGAGCCAGATGGTGCCGGACTCGGTCTTGCCGAACTTGGTGCCGTCGGCCTTGGTCAGCAGGTTCGTGGTGAGGCCGTGCGCGGACCCGTGCGGTTCGTTGCCCTCGATCCGGCGGACCAGGTCCAGGCCGGCGGTGATGTTGCCCCACTGGTCGGAACCACCGGTCTGCAGGACGCAGCCGTAGCGGCGGTAGAGCTGCACGTAGTCGTAGGACTGGAGCAACACGTAGCTGAACTCGGTGTAGCTCATGCCCTCACCGTCGAGGCGGCTCTTGACCGTCTCTCGGGCCAGCATCTGGTTGATGCTGAAGTGCTTGCCGACGTCGCGGAGCAACTCGATGGCGTTGATCTCGCCGAGCCAGTCGCCGTTGTTGGCCAGGATCGCGTCGGTGGGACCGGCCTGCTCCCCTTCCGGGGTGAAGCGCAGGAAGGCCGACAGTTGACCGGCGAGGTTGCCGACCCACTCCTGGACCGTCTCCACGGAGTTCATCTGTCGCTCGGCATTGGGCTTGGGGTCCCCGATGAGGCCGGTGCCGCCGCCGACGAGGGCGATGGGACGGTGGCCGGCCTGCTGGAAGCGGGCCAGGGTGAGCGCCTGGGTGAGGTGGCCGACGTGCAGGCTCCCCGCGGTCGGGTCGAAACCGCAATAGAGGGTGATCGGACCATCGGCCAGCGCCTTGCGGAGTGCGTCAAGGTCGGTCGTCTGCGCGATGAGCCCGCGCCACTGGAGTTCGTCGATGATGTCGATCACTGTGTAGCTCTCTGTCGGATAGGCGGGCCCACGGCCCGATCTGCCTAGCAGTCTAGGTCGGCTCACCGGGTGCCTCACCCGGTTTTCCGTCATGGGTCACGCTAGCGGGCCGCGCCCCGACCGCCCCATCGTGCCCCGCCCGAAACCCGATCGAGGCACCCCTTGACCATCGAAGCTAATGCCATTAGCTTTTAGGGTAATAGCAATAGCCAAAGCGAGGGAGAATCGACCATGCATCTTCTGGAGCGCCCCGAGGGGCGCATCGCCTACGACCTGTACGACGGGGACGGGGACCACGACGGGGCCCTCGTGGTCTGTGTCCCCGGCATGTTCGACCACCGGGCGTCCTTCCGCTTCGTGGGCCGAGCCCTGGCCGCCGCCGAGTACCGGGTCGCCGTCATGGACCTGCGCGGCCACGGGGACAGCGACACCACCTTCACCGCCCACGACAGCCGCGCCGCCTCGACCGACGCGATCGCCCTGGCCGAGGAACTGGGCGGGGAACGGGTGATCATGGTCGGCAACTCCATGGGCGCCGCCGCGGTGACCATCGCCGCCATCGACCGGCCGGACCTGGTCGCCGGCATCGCCCTGCTCGGCCCGTTCCTGCGACAACCGGCTCTCGACCCGGCGACCCGCGCCATGATGCGGCTCCTGCTCACCCGACCGTGGGCACCCCGCGCGCTCACCCTCTGGTACGACCGGCTGCACGTCGGACGCACCCCCGAGGACCACGCCGAACAGAAGGAGCGGGTCCTGCAAATGCTGCGACCCAAGGAGCGGTTCCGGGCGATCGCGGCGACCATCAACGCGCGCAACGAGACGATCGACACGACGGAGGGGATGGCGGCCGAGGCGGTCGTCATCATGGGCGAGTCGGACCCCGACTGGAAGGACCCGCGAGCCGAGGCTCGATGGGTGTCCTCGGTGGTGGGCGGCCGGTCGGTGATGGTGCCCGACTGCGGTCACTACGCCCAGGCACAGCGACCCGACGTGGTCACCCCGGTCCTTGTCGACCTGATCGAGAAGGTGGCCGCCGATGCCTAGGGCCGGTCTGACCCCGGAGGTGGTCGTCACCGAGGCCTCCCGGTTGTGCGACCAACAGGGGTACGGGGCTCTCTCCCTGGCGGCGGTGGCCAAGCGCCTGGGCGTGGCCACGCCCAGCCTCTACAAACACGTGCCGGGGTTGGACGAACTGCGCCGCCGGGTGGCGTTGGCCGCCGTGTCCGACCTGTCCGAACGGCTGCGCGCGGCCGCGGTCGGTCTCTCGCGTGGCGCGGCCGTACGCGCGCTCTTCGCGGCGTTCCGGACCTACGCGCACGAGCATCCCGGGCGTTACACCGCGTTGCAGCGGGAGGCCCCGCCGCCGGAGGAGGCCGAGACCTACGCGGCGTTCGCCCGCCCGGTCGAGGTCATCGCCTCGGTCCTGCGGGGGTTCGACATCCCCGAGGACCGCCTGGTGCACGTCATCCGGGCGCTGCGCAGTGCTCTGCACGGGTTCATCGACCTGGAGACGCACGGCGGGTTCCAGATGCCGGAGAACCTCGACGAGAGTTACACGTTGCTGGTGGACGGTTTCGTTCGGATCCTCGAACAGTGGCCCGAGGCGGAGGGGACCTGATGCTCGCCGAACATCCAGTTGCCGCCGGTGTGGCACTCCTCCTGGTGGGTTCGTTGGCCTTCGACCTCCTCGGTTGAGTCCGCCTTCGAGTTCTCCGGGGCGCCTCGATGGTCCAAGCTTGGAGTGGTCGTGACCTTCTCCCCGCCGGTCGGGGTGCACAGATGTTGGAGTCTCCCGCATGTCGAAGCAGTCCTCCCCCAAGGGTCGAAAGCCGAAGTCCAAACTGGCGGCCGTCGTCAGCACTCTGGTCGGCGTGGCCGTGGTCGCCGTCATCGTGTTGCAGCAGCTGGGGGTGATCGACCTCGAAACCGGAGGGTCCCCCAGCGAGCCGCAGGGCGCACCCGGCGACGTCTCGGCCTCCGATGTCGACCAGGCCCGCGAGCGTATCGAGGAGATCCGTGTCGAGGAGGAGAACGACCCGGGCGGCTACGACCGGTCGCTGTTCCCGCACTGGAGCGAAGAGGACGGCTGCTCGACTCGCGAGACCGTGCTGAAGCGCGACGGCGAGGGCGTGGAGATCGACGAGGACTGCCGCTCGACCTCCGGCAGTTGGTACAGCGCCTATGACGGCGAGACGTTCGACGACGCGCAGGATCTCGACATCGACCACATGGTCGCCTTGAAGGAGGGGTGGCGGTCGGGCGCCCACGAGTGGTCGACCGAGGACCGCGGACGGTTCGCCAACGATCTGGACACCACCCAGTTGTGGGCCGTGAGCGCCTCGACCAACCGTTCCAAGGGCGACGCCGACCCGTCGGACTGGCTGCCCCCGCTGGAGTCCTCGCACTGCGACTACGTGGTCTCGTGGATCGAGGTCAAGCACGAGTGGGACCTGAGCATGGACCCGGACGAGGAGACCGCGGTGCGCGAGGTGTTGGAGGGTTGCTAGGACGTCAGGCGGGGTTCTCCTCGACCACTCCCCTGGCGGTGGCGAGGAGTTCATCCCGGCCCAGCAGCCCCGAGGTGTCGCGGACCTCCACCGCGACACCTTCGCCCGGGGTCCAGAAGGCCTCCCGCTCACCGTGCAGGGCGGGGGCACCGTCGTCCCTGCTCAGGTCGGTGAGCTCCCAGGTTTCGGGGTCGCGTTCGTGGTAGCGGGTGAGGAAGGACCGGACGGCGTCCAGGTCGACGAACTCGTCGCCGCGCATCACCAGGACCTGGAGCACCACCTGGAATCCGCCACCCTCCTTGGCCTGTTCCCAGGCCCGTGAGGTGAAGGCGACGTCCTCCCATTCGTAGGTGAAGTCGGCGGCCGAGGCCTGCGCCCCGACCTGTTCGGGCAGGTGCGTGACGGCGAATCCGTCCAAGGGTCCTCCTCGGGTTCCTGCGGCCGGCGTGGCCGCGGTGAGCACGAGCGCGAGTACGACGGCCAGGGCCGCCGGGGCCCACCTGGTCAGGGACATTGCGCCTCCACCGGTGGCCACGGGACCGTCCCGCGCCACCCTTTCCATGGTCGGCGCGGCGGCGGCCCGGTACCAGGGTGTCCTCGAACCTGTGGATAACTCCGGTCCGACACACCTTAGGTCCGGGTGGGACGGTGCCCGTCCAGGTACGAGTCGTAGAGGAACTCGGCGATCGCGAGCGAGGAGGTCGCCGCCGGTGAGGGCGCGTTGCGCACGCACACCACCCGCCCGCGCGTGTCCACGTGGAAGTCGTCCAGCAGGGAGCCGTCCCGTCCGAGTGCCTGGGCCCGCACCCCCGCGGGGGCGGGACGCAGGTCGGCGGTGGTGATCTCGGGCAGCAGTCGACGCGCCTGGGCCGCGAACACCGCCCGGGACGCCGAGACGACCGTCTCCCGTGCGCCCACCGTCCAGTGTCGGCGGGCCAGGCGCCAAAAACCGGGCCAGGTCAGGGTATGGCCGAGTTCGCGTGGGCGCAGGTCCCGGGCGCGGTATCCCTCCAGGGCGGTGGCCAGGATCGCGTTGGGGCCGGCCATGACCTCACCGTGGACGTGGCGGGTCAGGTGTACCCCGAGGAAGGGGTAGCGGGGGTCGGGCACCGGGTACAGCAGGCCTCGGACCAGGTCACGGCGCTCGGGGACGATCTCGTAGTAGTGCCCGCGGAAGGGGACCACGCGCGGGTCGGGGTCGGCGCCGGCCATGCGCGCGAGTCGATCGCTCTGTAGGCCACCGCAGAGCACGACCTGATCGAAGCGGTGTATGACCCGCTCGCCCTTGGGGTCTCCGGTGAGGACCTCGGCGCCGTCGGAGTCCTGACGCAGGTCCAGGACGGGGGTGTTGAGCAGGACCCGGCCCCCGCCTCGGCGCACGTCGTCGGCGAGCTGTTCGGCCACGGCGACGAAGTCCGTGATGGCGGTGGTGGGCGAGTGGAGTCCGGCCAGGCCCACGGCGTGGGGTTCGACGTCGCGGATACCGTCGGGACCCAGGCGGGTGACGCCGGGAACGCCGTTCTCGCGCGCCGTGCGTTCGATGTCGTCGAGGCGGTCCTCATCCGCCGCGTCGACGGCGACCAGGAGCTTGCCCGCCTCGCGGTAGGGCAGGTCGTGCTCGGCGCAGTACTCGCGAAGCATGCCGACGCCGCGGCGGCAGAGGGTGGCCTTCAGGGAGCCGGGCCGGTAGTAGAGGCCGGCGTGCACGACACCGCTGTTGTGTCCGGTCTGGTGCGCGGCGACCCGGTCCTCCTTCTCCAGGACGGTGACACGGGTGCCGGGGCGGTGGAGGGTGATGTGGCGGGCCAGAGCCAGGCCGACGATCCCCGCTCCGATGACGCCGATGTGTTCGGTGCTGCGCATGGGCGCACGCTAGCAACACCCGGGGTCCTAGAGGGAACGCAGCCCGACGAGAACGGCGTGCAGGATGTCCTGACGTTCCAGCGGTCGCGAGGGACCGCAGCGTTGGAGAGCCCCTTCGTCGATCATCGCGGCGACCATGCCGCGGACCTGACCGACCGGCAGGCGGATCTCGGCCGCGATCTCGGCGACGGTGCGGGCGTGCAGGGCGTGGGCGAGGATGGCCTCACGTTCGGGTCTGAGCCATTCCGCCGGGCCCGGGGTTCTGGCGGCCACGACCAGGGAGAGCAGGTCGAGGTCGACCGGCCCGCGTCCATGCCCGGGCACGATGTCCGGTTCCGCCGCGCCCGCGTCGATGGCGTAGGGGCGCAGGAACCGTTCGTTCTCCGCGGCCTCTTCGATGGCCCGGCCCTTGGAGGCGCCGGTTCGGTCACGGGTGTCTCGTTGCGGACGGTGGGCGTGCCGGCCCTCAGCGTTCACGGTGTCCTCCTGGTGGCGTCTGGGTCGGGAGCGGCGCGATCCCTTGGGGGCCCGACGGACCGAGGTGGGTTTGTGGGCCCGAAGCTCCCACGGTCCACTGCGGCCCGGAGTGGCCGACCCCGTTCTGGACGGGGTGGCCGTTGACGGCGCCGGAGACGGTGAGCGGGTTGTCGACCGGTTCGAGCAGGCCGTCGGGGATCAGGGCGGTGGCTCGGGTGCCCCCGTAGGGTGAGGGGTGGAGCCAGACCCTGACGCCGTGACGTTCGGCGAGGCGGGCCACCACGAACAGACCCAGACGCGGGTCGTCGGGCAGCGCCATCACGTCGAACTCCGGGGGTTGGGTGAGGGTCCGCTCGGCGGCGGCGTACCCCTGTTCGGACATGCCCAGGCCCCGGTCCTCGATCTCCACCAGCAAGCCTTCGGCCGTCGGGGCGCAGCCGACGTCCACCGGTGTGCCCGCCGGGGAGAACTGGGCGGCGTTCTCGACGAGTTCGGCGAGCAGGTGGACGACGTCGGCGACGGCCTGTCCGTGCATCAGCACCCGGGGTGCGGAGGTGAGTCGGACCCGTTCGAAGTCCTCGGTCTCGGCGATGGCCGCGCGCAGCACGTCCACCAGGGGGCGGGGCTGACGCCAGCGTCGGGCGGATTGGCCGCCGCCGAGGATGATGAGGTTGTCGGCGTAGCGGCGCGCCCGCGTGGCCAGGTGGTCCAGGCGGAAGAGTCGGCGCAGGGCCTGGGGGTCCTGTTCGTTGTACTCGATCTCGTCGAGCAGGCGCAGTTGGCGCTGGACGAGGGTCTGGTTGCGAAAGGCGATGCCGAGGAAGGCGCGGTTGGCGCCGCGACGGATCTCCGCTTGGCGGACGGCGGCCTCCACCGCGGTGATCTGGGCGCTGTCGAAGGCCTCGGCGACCTGACCGACCTCGTCGTCGCCCTGTTCGTCCAGGGGCGGCAGTTCGTCGATGACGTCGACCTTGTGGCCCTGCTGGGCGCGCTCGACGATGTCGGGCAGGTCCGCGTCCCGTTCCATGATCTGCTCGCGCAGCGCGGAGAGACGTTCGCTGAGGCGGCGGGAGGAGCGGCCGACCAGCGCGATGGCGATCACGCCACCGAGGAGGAGGACGGCGGCTCCGGCCGAATGTATCCAGATCTCCAGGACGGCGGCGTTCCACGCCAGGTCGACGGTGCGCGCGGTCTGGGCGCGGGTCGACTCGCCCAAGGCCTCGACGGAGACGGGAGAGGAGGCGTCCCACTCGGCGGCGCCCACCTCCACCGCGGAGTTCCACTCGCTCAACGGTCCCCCGTCGACCCCGTCGACGCCTTCGGCGACCGGGGGGCGGGTGACCACGCGCCGGCTGAGCCTTTCGGTCTCGGTCCAGGCGGCGTCTTCGGTGATGGTCTCGTGGTCGGTGCCGTCCAGGGTGGCCCGGTAGGAGGCGGTGAGATAGGTGAAGTGGGCCGTCTCCTCGTAGCTCATCCGACCTGCCGCGATGACCCCGGCCAGGAGCGCGTCGGCGGTCGCGTAGTCCTCGTGGGCGTTGAGGAGTTCGCGAGTGAGGACGGCGTCGCCGAGGTTCTCCCCCGCCCCGGTGGAGTGGACCAGTGCGACGGAGGTGGCCTGGACGGATTCGATGAGGCCGCCGTATCCGGCCAGGACCTTCGGGCGATCTGCGGACCGGTCGTCGATCGACGCGCGCAACGCGGTGAGGTCCTCGGTGGCCCCGGCGACCTCGGCGGCGCCGCGACGTACCTCCTTGTCCCGGTCCTCGAAGCCCGCGGCCAGGTCGATCGCGCTCGCCAGGGCCTCGTCGGTGCGTTCGCGCTGCCCTTCGAGCTCCTCCTGGACGGTGGAGGTCCTTCCCGCGTCCTGGGCGCCAAGGTGCACGACCGACAGACGACGTTCGGCGCGCAGCTCCTCGGCCGCCTCGGACAGGGTCAGGGTGCCCTGGCGCGTCTGGCCGATGTCGCCCACGAGTTGTGCGGCCTGGACCGTGCCGACGGCGGCGATGATCAACCAGAGCGCGAGGAAACACAGACTCGGAATCAGGACGATGCGGGTGAGTTGCCCGCGGATCGTCCTGGTGGACGCGTGGTTTCTGCGCATGGCCCCCTCCAGCCCGTGCGGGTGCCGAGGCTTCCCTGGAGTGGTGCCACGGCGGCTTTGGGTCCTGCCGAGGCTATCGAAAAATCATTGCCGTAAGTTGTCGAATAATCACAAACAGTTATCCGCGCAGGCGCGAAAACCGGGCCGAAACGTGTTAGGTGGACCGGAACCCCCGGATGAACACCCAGGTCACAGCGGATGAGAACAGAACAGGACCGCCCGGGTCCCCGGACGGTCCTGTTCTGAAACCCTCAAGCCATGGGCGTGTCGCGCCCTCAGTCGTCGGGACGGTGCCGCGAACCCACCGGTGCGGGCAGCTCCTCGGCGGTCGGCGGCTGCTCCACGCCCAGGGAGTTGAGCACCTCCGCGTAACGCAGGGCGGCGATCTTGCCGAGCAGGCTGTCGGAGCCCATCGGCGCGCTCGGTCTGGCGCCGAAGCGCTCCGCGAGATCCGCCAGGCGCTCGGCCGGGAACTCCGGTCCCAGGGCGCTGGGCGCGATGACCGGGCGGCGGCTGCCGCCCTGGCGCATCTGGCCCATGACCTGTTCGAGCGAGGCCTCGTCCTCCAGGTCGGCGGGCAGGACGGTCAGGCCCAGGCGGGCGGCGAGCAGGACCGCGGTCACACCGGCGGCGCCCACCGCGCCCTCACCACCGACGGCACCGACGACGACGCCGTCGGCCATCGTGGTGTTGCGGGCGGTGACGCTGATGAGTCGCATTCGGTCGGCGCGGACGAACCCGGCCTCGGCCAGGCGAAGGTGGAGGACCTCGGCGAGCATCGGGTGCGGGCCGAGCCCCTCGGTCACCCGGACGTTGGCGTCGACCTCGGAGACGGCGGCCTCGATCGCGTGGTTGGTGGCCGCGTGCGGGGCGGTGACCAGCGGGACCACCACACCGGCCAGCGGACGGTCATCGCCGTCGTCCAGCTCGGCGAGGGCCTCGGTCAGGGTCTGATCATCGCCCTCGATGTGTCCGTAGCGGATGGTGACCTCGGGGCGGTAGGCCCGAACGAGGTCGGCCATCCGGGCGCCGATCGACTCGCCGTCGGCCCCCCGGGCCTGTTCGGCCGTGCCCGGCACCGCCATGATCAGAGCCGGGGTTCCGAACCAGTTGTCGAAGGACAACGGGTTGCGGTGACGTCCAGAGCGCCGCTTGGGCAGTTCACGTGGGGGAAGTCGGTCAGAGTTTCGCATACCAGGATTCAGACGAGAGGGCGGATGGGTGCGCATGAACAAATCAGGGGTCGCTGCGGCGACATTGTAGCGTTCAACACCACATTCAGGGGTGTATGTCCTGAACGTATACCGGTTCGGCCCCCTCTCGTCGCCCGGGGGCGCCCCGGTCAGCCGCTCAATGCGGGCCTGCGGCCATCGATGACGTGGGTCACCAAGCGGACGAGGACATCCTTCGCCGATCCTCGTTCGCGCGCGTCCGCCATCAGTACAGGTACATGCGCCGGGATGTCCAGGGCCTCCCGCACCTCCTCGGTCTCGTAGGCGGTGGCGCCGTCGAAGCGGTTGACCGCCACCACGAAGGGGACCTGACGACGTTCGAAGAAGTCGACGGCGTGGAAGCAGGTGTCGAGTCTGCGGGTGTCGGCCAGGACCACCGCGCCCAACGCGCCCTCGGCGAGTTCGTCCCACATGAACCAGAAGCGGTCCTGGCCGGGGGTGCCGAAGAGGTAGAGAACGATGTCCTGGTTGATGGTGATACGGCCGAAGTCGAGGGCGACCGTGGTGGTGGACTTGGCCTCCACCCCCGACAGGTCGTCGACGCCGTAACCCGCCTCGGTCATCACCTCCTCGGTGCTGAGCGGGGTGATCTCGCTGACCGCCCCCACCAGGGTGGTCTTTCCGGCGCCGAACCCTCCGGCGACGATGATCTTGACTGCCTGCGGGATCGCCTCTTGGGCGCCCGGCCGGTTCTCAGAGTCTGCGGATGCCATCGAGTACCGCCTGAAGCACTTTCTTCTCGGGGAGCTGGGTCATGGGCGTGGCCGCCCGAGTCCGGACCTCGCCCTGGGCGATCAGGTCGCCCAGCAGGATCCTGACGACGGTCAGGGGGATGTCCAGGCGCGCGGAGATCTCCGCGACCGAGATGGGGCGACGGCAGAGATCGAGGATCTCCTGTCGTTCGGGGTCCTGGGGGCGTCCTTCGTGATCGCCCGTCACCATCACGATGGTGATCATGTCCAGCCGTCCGCCCGCGGTGGGCGGGCGGGTGCGGCCCTTGGTGATGGTGTAGGGACGCACCAACGGACCGGTGGGCGCGTCGCCGGTGCGCACACCCGGGGCGGGTCCTTCGGAGGTCGGATGGCCTCTCCCCCAGTGCCGGGTGCGGTCCCGTCCGTGGAACGGCTCCCGCCCCCGCGCCCCTCGCCGATCGTACGCGGCGCTCATGATCCGACACCTCCCGTGGGAGTGAGCTGTCCGGGGCGGCGGGGCGCGGCGGTGAGGAACTGGCCCACCCGCTTGACCCGCAGGTTCATCTCGTAGGCGACCAGTCCGACGTCGGCGTCCTCGGAGGCCAACACCGCCAGGCAGGCGCCCTCGCCCGCGGCGGTCACGAACAGGTAGGAGTGCTCCATCTCCACCACGGTCTGTCGGACGTCACCGCCGCCGAAGTGCCGTCCGGTGCCCCGTGCCAGGCTCTGGAAGGCCGAGGCCAGGGCCGACAGGTGTTCGGCGTCCTCGGCTCCGAGGCCTCGGGATCGGCCGAGCAGCAGCCCGTCGGCCGATAGCACGATCGCGTGACCGGCGCCGACGACGCGGTCGACCAGATCGTCGAGAAGCCAGTCCAGGTTGTCCGCGGCCTTGCTCTTGCCCACCATCTCAGTCGTTCTCTCCCCTGTGGTCGTCGGCAGCTGCACCGACCTGGTCTTCACTTCCGTGTCCGAGCCCGTCGGCACCGATCTCCTCGGCCCGACCGCGCCGGGTTCCGGCGCTGAAGGCGTTCATCATGCGGCGTGCTTGGTCCGGGCTGCGTTGTGCCACCGATGCGGACTCGGTGGGGGCGCCGTCCCGGAGGCGGGGCGCCAGGCTGGCCTGTTTACGGCGTCGGGGCAGTCCCTCCCGACCGGGGCCCGCGCCGACCCGCGCGGGTTCGATCTCCGACACCCGGTCGTCGGTGCCGCGTCCTCGCCCGCGGCGGGGCAGCGGCGCGGGCGCGGTGATGGTCCCCGGATCGGTGTCGGCCCGGGGTTCGTTCGTGCCCTGTGGATCGGGCACCGGGCGCAGGATCGGGCGTCCGGGCCTGGTCCCCGCCTCGGCGGCGAGCAGGTCGGTGGCGTCGGCCTCCGCCTCGGGGCCCTCTGATCCGTTCGTGCCGGACCGGCCCAGGGTGGTGATCCCGACCAGGTCGTGCGAGGGGCCGGAGGCCACCAGGTCGCCGGGGACCAGCACGACGGCCCTGGTCCCGCCGTAGGGCGAGGGGCGCAACTGCACCCCGATGTCGTGCTTGCGCGCCAGACGGGCCACCACGAACAGTCCCAGGCGTCCGTCGGTCCCGGGGGTCATCATGTCGAACTCGTGGCCGTCGGTGAGGGTCCGCTGGGCCTCGCGCTGCACTTCCTCCGTCATGCCCAGGCCACGGTCCTCGATCTCGATCGCCACGCCCTTGGGGACGGTGCCGGTGTCGATGGTGACGTCGGTGTGCGGCGGAGAGTAGGCGGTGGCGTTCTCCACCAGTTCGGCGAGCAGGTGGATGACGTCGGCGACGACGGATCCCACCAGGGACAGGTCGGGTACGGAGGTGAGTTCGACGCGGGCGTACTCGTCGGTCTCGGAGATGGCGCCGCGCAGGATGTCGACCAGGGGCACGGGGTGGCGCCAGCGTCGACCCGGTCGTCCCCCGCCCAGGATGATGAGGTTCTCGGCGTGCCGGCGGCCGCGGGTGGCCAGGTGGTCGAGTTGGAAGAGGCTTTCGAGCAGGTCGGGGTCCTCCTCCTCGCGTTCGACCCGGTCCAGGAGCTGGAGTTGGCGTTGGACCAGCGACTGGTTGCGATGGGCGATGCCGAGGAAGACCCGGTTGGCCCCGGCTCGGATGTCGGCCTGTTTGACGGCCGCGGCCACGGCCGTGCGTTGGGCGGTGTTGAACGCGTCGGCGACCTGGCCGACCTCGTCGTTGCCGTGGTCGAGCTGTTTCATCTCGGTGTCCAGGTCCACCGACTCCCCCGCCTCCAGGCGGCGCACGATCCTGGGCAGGTCGGTGCGGGCCATGGCCAGGGACTGGGCCCGCAGGGTGGCCAGACGGTGGGTGAGCCGACCGGCCGAGCGGGACGCCACACCGTAGGCGACGGTGCCGGCGAACAGCGAGATGATGCCGCCGCCCACGGCCAGGGTGAACATCCAGGAACTGGAGGACTCGGTGGCCGCGACCACGGCGACCGTGCGGTCCGCGACCGTGGCGGACAAGGCCTCTTCGGTCCGGTCGGCCACGTCACGCCAGTCGTCCAGCCCGCCGGGGACGGAACGGTCACTCGTCTGTTCGCCGGTGAGGGGGTCGACGCCGACCGTGGCCTCGTGGTGGGCCAAGGCGTCGGTGATCTCCCTCGCCCGTGCCCAGTGCTCGGAGTCCAGGAGCCCGGCGATGTCGGCGGAGGCCTCGCCCTCGGAGGTGGCCAGGGATTCCAGGCGTCCGGAGACCTCCCCGTTCAGGGAGGCGAGGTCGGCACGGCGGCGCGGATCCAGTTCGCCTTCGGCCAGCGCGCCGCTGACGACGGCGTCGGCGTGGGCGAAGCCCTCCTGGGCCCAGAGCAGGTCACCGGTGGTGGCGGCTTCGAGCGCGGCGGGACCGTCGTCGAACCCTCCAACGGTGTGCTCGTAGAGGCGCACTCCCAGTCGCGCGGCCTCCGTGTAGACCCGCATGGTCTCCGTGGCCTCACCCGGTTCGACGAGGTCGGCGGCGCGCCTGGCCTCGACCGCGGAAAGGGCCTCTCGGAAGGCGCTCGCGCGCGGGTCGGGGTCGTCGGGATCGACCGCGAGGGTGTCCCAGACCTCGCGGACCCCTTCCAGGGCGGTGTCGGTCTCCCCCGCCGCCGCGGCCCACTCGCCACGGCGCTCCGCGTCGGGGGCGGCCAGGTACTCGGCGCTCACGCGTCGCTCGTGCTGGAGCGCGGTGAGCACGGAGGTGAGTTCGGCCGCGGCCCGACCGTCGGTGACCGAGGAGCGCAGGGAGACCGCCTGTGCGAGGGTCGCCGAGCTGAGCACGACGAACAGCACGAGGAAGGTGATGCCGGGAATCAACACGATGCGATTGAGCTGTGTTCTGATCCCGGACCTCGGGCCTGCGGACTGTCCCACTGCGCTCCTCCCCCGGCCATGGCCGCGGGCACCGAACGACGCCTGACGACGTGGCCGCCCCCACGCGAGCGATGACGGCGCGTGCAGAGGGGAACACGTGTGGTGCCCGCAGTGTCAGGACGCTATCGCACAGCCCTCGGTGCTGTACGGGGAATTCCACATCGGTCGTGGAAACCGCGTCACCTCGGGTGATGCGGACGCGCTACCGCTGAGCGCCTCCGCTAGCGCTTCGGTGTGTTCGGGCACCGTGGTCACCGAACGGCGTCTACGCGGTGAAGCCCTTGCGGTGTTCCTCGACGGCGGAGCGCAGCCGCTCCAACTGTTCGGCGACCCGGACCGGGGCGGTACCGCCCTTGCCCGAACGGGAGGCGAGGGAGCCGGGGACGGTGAGGACCTCGCGGACGGCCGGGGTGAGGTGCCCGGAGATCGCGGCGAAGTCGGCGTCGGTCAGGTCGGGCAGGTCGATGCCGCGTTCCTCGCACACGCGCACGCAACCACCGGCGATCTCGTGGGCGTCCCGGAAGGGCACCCCTTCGCGGACCAGCCATTCGGCGATGTCGGTGGCCAGGGAGAAGCCTTGGGGGGCGAGCTCGGCCATCCGGTCGGTGTGGAAGGTCAGGGTGGCGACCATCCCGGTCATGGCGGGCAGCAGCAGGTGGAGGCTGTCCACGGCGTCGAAGACGGGTTCCTTGTCCTCCTGCAGGTCCCGGTTGTAGGCCAACGGCAGACCCTTGAGGGTGGTGAGCAGGCCGGTGAGGTCGCCGACCAGGCGACCGGCCTTGCCTCGGGCCAGTTCGGCCACGTCGGGGTTCTTCTTCTGCGGCATGATCGACGAACCGGTGGAGAAGGCGTCGTCGAGCGTGACGAAGGAGAACTCCTTGGTCGCCCAGAGGATGATCTCCTCGGACAACCGGGACAGGTCCACGCCGATCATCGCGGTGACGAACGCGAACTCGGCGACGACGTCGCGCGAGGCGGTGCCGTCGATGGAGTTCTCCACCGAGTCGGGGAACCCGAGTTCGGTGGCGACCTCCTCCGGGTCCAGCCCGAGGGAGGAACCGGCCAGGGCACCGGACCCGTAGGCGGAGACGGCGGCGCGGCGGTCCCAGTCCCGGATCCGTTCGACGTCGCGGATCAGCGGCCAGGCGTGGGCCATCAGTTGGTGGCCGAGCAGGATCGGTTGGGCGTGCTGCAGGTGTGTGCGGCCGGGCATGGCGGCGTCGGGGTGGGCCCCGGCCTGGTCCGCGAGGGCGCGCACCAGGTCGAGCAGCCCGTCGGTGATGGTGCGGGCCTCCTCGCGCAGGTACATGCGGACCAGGGTGGCGATCTGGTCGTTGCGGGAGCGTCCCGCGCGCAGCCGACCGCCGAGTTCGGCGCCGACCCGCTCGATGAAGCCGCGTTCGAGCGCGGTGTGCACGTCCTCGTCCGCCAGGACGGGGGTGAACTCGCCCGAGGCCACGTCGACCTCCAGCCGGTCGAGTCCCTCGATCATGCGGTCGAGTTCGTCGGCGTCGAGCAGCCCGGCACGGTGCAGGGCGCGGGCGTGGGCGCGCGAGCCCGCGATGTCGTGGCGGGCCAGCCGCCAGTCGAAGTGGGTGCTCAGCGACAGGCGGGCCAGGGCCTGGTCCGGTCCGCCCTCGAAGCGGCCGCCCCACAGGCGCAGGGCCTCGGGCTGGTCGGCCATGGTGTTCTCCTTGAGTGTTTCGGTCGGTGTGGACGGTGCGGGTGCGTGCCGTCAGGGTCTGCGGTCGGCCAGTCGGAGGAGTGCGGCGGCCAGGTCCTCCCCGCCCTGGGGGTCGCGGGAGATCACCAGGATGGTGTCGTCGCCGGCGATGGTGCCCAGGATCGCGTGGAAGTCGGTGTGGTCGATGGCCGACGCCAGGAACTGCGCGGCCCCGGGCGGGGTGCGCACTATGACCATGTTGGCGGAGGCCTCGGCGGAGACGAGGAGGTCCTCGGCGAGTCGGTTCAGGCGTGCGCCGGAGACCTGTTCGAGGTCGAGGCTGTCGGGGCGGGTGCGTTGCAGGCGCTCGCCGCCCTCCCCGGGCAGGACGTAGGCCAGGTTGCCGTCGGCGGTGCGGAGTTTGACCGCGCCGAGCTCGTCCAGGTCCCGGGAGAGGGTGGCCTGGGTGACCTGTACGCCGCCCTCGGAGAGGCGTTTGGCCAGTTCGCCCTGGGAGCGGACGTCCTCGCGGGTGAGGACGTCCGTGATTCTCGCGTGTCTGGCGGCCTTGGTCATGGGTGCGGTGGCGCCGCCGTCGTTGTTCGTCATCCCTGGGTCGGCAGCTTGTCGTTCTCGTCCAGGAGGAAGGCCAGGAGGGCCTTCTGGGCGTGGCGGCGGTTCTCCGCCTCGTCCCAGACCACGCTCCGGGGGCCGTCGATGACCCCGGCGGTGATCTCCTTGCCGCGGTAGGCGGGCAGGCAGTGCAGGACGATCGACTCGGGGTGGGTGACCTCCATGAGCGCCTCGTCGACGATGTAGGGGCGGAAGGGCGCCTCGCGGGACTCCTTCTCACCTTCCTGGCCCATGGAGACCCAGGTGTCGGTGGCGACCACGTCCGCGTTCTCGGCGGCCTCACGGGCGTCGGTGGTGACGGTGATCGAACCCCCGGTGGTGGCGGCGAGCTCCTGGGCGCGGGTGAGGACGACCGGGTCGGGGTGGAATCCGTCCGGCGCTCCGATCCGTACGTGCATGCCGGCGGTGGCGCAGCCCAGCAGGTAGGAGTGGGACATGTTGTTGGCGCCGTCACCCAGGTAGGCGAGGGTGAGGCCGGCCAGGGCGCCCTTGTGCTCCCGGATGGTCTGCAGGTCGGCGAGGATCTGGCAGGGGTGGAACTCGTCGGTGAGGGAGTTGACCACCGGCACGTTGATGTGGCGGGCCAGGTTCTCCAGGTCGGCCTGGGCGAAGGTGCGCCAGACCACGGCGGCGACCTGGCGTTCCAGGACCCTGGCGGTGTCCTCCAGGGGTTCGCCGCGGCCCATCTGGGTGCTGCCGGAGTCCAGGACGAGCGGGCTGCCGCCCAGGTCGGCCACGCCCACCGAGAAGGACAGGCGGGTCCGGGTGGAGGGCTTGTCGAAGATGAGGGCGACGGTGCGCGGGCCGGACAGGGGCCGGTGGCCGAAACGGTCCCTCTTCATCTCGTCGGCCAGGTCCAGGACTCGCGCCTGTTCCTGAGGGTCGAGGTCGTCGTCGCGCAGGAAGTGACGGGTCATGACTGCGGCTCCTTCGTCGCGGCGGCCTCGGCGGCGTCCAGGATGGTCGGCAGGGCCTCGATGAACACCCCGATCTCCTCGGGGGTGATGACCAGGGGCGGGGCGATGCGGATGGTGTCGGGGGTCACCGCGTTGATCAGGAACCCGCGGACCGCGGCCTGTTCCTGGACGTGGGCGGCGTGCGGGCCGGTGAGTTCGAGGGCGCGCCACAATCCGCTGCCGCGTTGGCCGGCCAGCAGGGGGTGGTCGATGCCTTCGATGTGTTCGGCGAGCACCCCGCCCATCACCTGAACGTGCTCCAGCAGGTTCTCTTCCTCGATGGTGTCGATGACCGCGAGCGCCGCGGCGCAGGCCACCGGGTTACCGCCGAAGGTGGAGCCGTGGTCGCCCTTGTGGAAGGCGTCGGCGAAGCGGCCGAAACCGATGGTGGCGCCGATGGGCAGGCCGCCGCCCAGGCCCTTGGCGAGGGTGAGCACGTCGGGGCGCACGTCCTCGGCCTGGTGGGCGAACCACGCGCCGGTGCGGCCGATGCCGCTCTGGATCTCGTCGAGGACGAAGGCGGCTCCGGTGCGATCGCACAGGGCGCGTACGCCGGTGAGGTAGCCCTCCGGCGCGGGGACGACCCCGGCCTCTCCCTGGGTGGGTTCGAGGAACACGGCGACGCAGTGCTCGTCCACGGCCTCGGTGAGCGCGTCCAGGTCACCGTGCGGGACAAAGCGCACGTCCATGCCGAAGGGACCGAAGGGTTCACGGATGGCGTCCTTGCCGGTGAGGGCGAGCGCGCCGGAGCTACGGCCGTGGAAGCCCTTGTCGGTGGCGACGAAGTAGTGCCGAGCGGGGCCGGCCGCACGCTTGACCAGCTTCAGGGCGGCCTCGTTGGCCTCGGTGCCGGAGTTGGCGAGGAAGACCTTGGCGTCCCCGCCGACCAGGCCGATGAGGCGTTCGGCGAGTTGGACCTCACGTTCGTGCACGAACAGGTTGCTGGTGTGGGCCAGGGTGGCCGCCTGACGGGCGACCGCCTGGACCAGGGCGGGGTGGCCGTGTCCCAGGGCGGACACGGCGATGCCCGCGATGAGGTCGAGGTATTGGCGGCCGTCGGCGTCGTAGACCTCGCAGCCGCGCCCGAGGGTGAGGGCGATCGGGGGGACCCCGTAGTTGGGCATGAGCGAGGCTTCGAAGCGCTCCCTCAGTTCGCTGCTGGTCACTTTGTCTCTCCCGGGTTCGTAGCGTCGGTGTGGGTCGGGCGCCAGGGGCGCGGGTAGTGGCCGTGGCCGCCGAGCAGCTCGGCTTCGAGTACTTCGTCGGCGACCATGGTGCCCACGCCCCGGTCGGTGAAGACCTCCAGGAGCAGGGAGTGCGGGACCCGGCCGTCGATGATGTGGGCTTGGGGGACGCCGCCCTCGACCGCGTTCAGGCACGCCTCCATCTTGGGGAGCATGCCGGAGGACAGGGAGGGCAGCACGGCACGCAGCTCGTCCACGTTCAGTCGGCTGATGAGGTCGGTGTTGGCCGGATAGTCGGCGAACAGACCCTCGACGTCGGTGAGCATGATGAGTTTGCTGGCGCCGAGCGCGACCGCGAGGGCGGAGGCGGCGGTGTCGGCGTTGATGTTGTAGACACCGCCGTCGTCGGCGCGGGCGACGCTGGAGACGACGGGGATGCGCCCGTCCGCGATGAGCGCGGAGATCGCGCCGGGGTCGACCTCGCGGACCTCGCCGACGCGGCCGATGTCGACCCTCTCTCCGTCGACCTCCACGTTCTTGCGTTCGGCGTACAGGAGGTTGGCGTCCTCACCGGACATGCCCACGGCGAAGGGGCCGTGCTGGTTGATCAGGCCGACGATCTCACGGTTGACCTGGCCGGTGAGCACCATGCGGACGATGTCCATGGCCTCGTCGGTGGTGACGCGCAGACCGGCGGTGAAGGTGGACTCCACTCCGGAGCGTTCGAGCATGGCGCTGATCTGGGGGCCGCCGCCATGGACGACGACGGGACGCAGTCCGGCGTAGTGCAGGAAGACGATGGATTCGGCGAAGCGGACCCGCAACTCCTCGCTGATCATGGCGTTGCCGCCGTACTTGACCACGACGGTGCGTCCGTGGAAGCGCGAGAGCCAGGGCAGCGCCTCGATGAGGTTGGCCGCCTTGTCCAGGGCCCGGGCCTGGTCCTGTGCGGAGCGGGAGTTCATGCGGTGACCTGCCTGTCTTCGGTTGTGGGGGGATCGGCGTCGAGCTGGGCGGCGAGTTCGGTGCATACCCGGGCCAGGAGGTCCCGGACGACGTTCTCGTCGGTGGGGCCCTCGGCGGCTCCGCCGGCCATGAACAGCACCATGTCGTTGGTGCCGGTCAGCGGCGCGAAGGCCTCGGCTGCGGCCTCCTCGACCATGGCCTGACACTGGTGGTGTTCCAGGGCGGCGTCGGTGGTGAGCACGCACAGGACCGATCCCAGGGAGGGGTCGGGGCCCTTGGCCATGCCACCGACGGTGATCCCCCCTCCGCGTCGGAAGGCGATCTTGGCGACGGTGTCGTTGGTGCGGATGGCGTCGGCGGCGGCCAGGCCCCCGCCTCGTCCGGCCTCGGCGACGGCCTTGGTCAGGCCTTTCCCAAGGGTGTCCAGGGGTGGTCTGGTCCCGACGGGGCCGGCCGCGCCCAACACGATCTCGGCGGCGGAGTCGGAGAGCAGTTCGGCGGCGCGTTCGGCTTGGGAGTGGGCGTCCTGGAAGCCGAGCGGTCCGGTGCCGGCGTTGGCGCAGCCGGAGTCGAGGACCACGGCGCGCACGCGTCCGCCCGCGACGACCTGGCGGGACCACAGGGTCGGCGCGGCCGGGTCCGGGTGGTCTGCGAAGACCGCTCCGGCGGCCGGGGAGGGCCCGTCGTTGACCACGATGGCGACGTCACGGCGGTTACCGGAGGTGGTGCCGGCGTGGACGCCCGCGGCGCGGAATCCCTGGGGCGCGGTGACACTCATCGGGTGTCTCCTTTCCTCAGGGGGCGACCGCGGCGAGCGGCAGTCCGGTGGTCTCGGGGAGGCCGAGGGCGAGGTTGGTGCTCTGGATCGCGCCACCGGCGGTGCCCTTGGTGAGGTTGTCCAGGGCCGCGACGGCGACCAGGCGGCCGGCCTCCGCGTCCGTGGTGACCTGTACGAGGGTGGTGTTGGCGGCCAGGGTCATGGCGGTGTTGGGCCAAGTGCCCTCGGGCAGCAGGTGGACGAAGGGTTCGTCGGCGTAGGCGGTCTCGTAGGCCGCACGGACCTGGTCGGCGGTGGCGCCGGGCTTGAGGGGCGCGGTGCAGGTGGCGAGGATGCCGCGGGGCAACGGGGCCAGGACCGGGGTGAAGGACAGGCGGACCGGCTCTCCGGTGACGGAGGTGAGGTTCTGGATGATCTCGGGGTTGTGCCGGTGGGCGCCGCCGACCCCGTAGGGGCTGAGCGCGCCCATGATCTCGCTGCCGACCAGGTTGGGCTTGGGCGCCTTTCCCGCGCCGGAGGTGCCGGTGACGGCGACCACGGTCAGGTCGGGTTCGACGAGCTGTTCGGCCAGACCGGGGAAGAGTCCGAGGGTGGCGACGGTGACGTGGCAGCCCGGGACGGCGACCCGGCGGGCGTCGGTGAGCTGTTCGCGCCGACCGGGGAGTTCGGGCAGACCGTAGGGCCAGGTTCCGGCGTGGGGGGTGCCGTAGAAGCGTTCCCAGGCGGCGGCGTCGTCGAGGCGGAAGTCGGCGCCGCAGTCGACCACGAGGACGTCGTCGCCGAGTTCTCGGGCGATGTCGGCGGATTGGCCGTGTGGCAGGGCGAGGTAGACGACGTCGTGACCGCGCAGTTCCTCGATCGTCGTAGGGGCCAGGATCCGGTCCGCGAGCGGAAACAGGTGGGGCTGGTGCTGGATGAGGGGGGTGCCCGCGTTGCCGCCGGCGGTGACGGTTCCGATCTCGATCTCGGGGTGCCCCAGGAGCAGACGCAGCAGCTCACCTCCGGCGTAGCCGCTGGCCCCGGCGATCGCCGCTGTGTATCCCATGGTGAGACCCCCTCTTCGAAATGGATTGGACCATCATGCATGCCCTTGCAAGTTTATGCAACCAAGTTCGAAGGTGGCCACCATCGCTCACGTGACATGGGCGACACGGTCACTCCGCGTCGCCCAGGGCTCGATGTTCAGCGGCCGGGCATGCGGGTGGCGATACCGGCCAGGCGTGAGGTGTTGCCCTTGCCGCTGGAACGGAACTCGCGGCGGTCGGCGGTGCGGTACAGGCCGTTCACGACCTGGGTGCCGACCCAGCGCAGCGGCTCGGGCTCCCAACCGCCGGCCTCGTGGCCGACCCAGGGCAGCCGGGTCAGGTCGGTGCGGCGGCCCAGCACGAGGTCGCGCAGGGTTCGCCCGGCCAGGTTGCTGATCGAGACGCCGCTGTGGGCGTAGCCGCCGGCCCAGGCCAGGCCGGACTCCGCGTCCAGCTGCACGGTGGGCGACCAGTCCTTGGGCACCCCCAGCACCCCGGACCAGGCGTGCTCGATCGGAACGTCGGAGACCTCGGGGAACATGCGGGTCAGGGCGCGCCAGAGTTCGACGATGGCCTGCGGTTGGGTGGCGCCCTCGTCCACCGGGGAGGCTCCGGGCCGCTTGGACTCGCCTCGACCGCCGACGGCGATGCGCCCGTCGGGGGTGCGCTGAGCGTAGACGTAGAAGTGCGCCGCGTCGCCCAGGACCTCGCCGCCCTCCCAACCGATCCCCTTCCACAATGTGTCCGGGATGGGTTCGGTGACGATCATCGACGAGTGCATGGGGCGCCACTTGCGGCTCTGACCGCGCAGGGTTCCGGTGAAGCCCTCGGTGGCGCGGACGACGTGGTCGGCGCGCACGGTGCCGTGGTCGGTGACCACGGCGGGGCGTTCGGATCCCTGGCGAGGGCGGATCTCCTCGACCGTGGTGCCCTCGAACAGGTCCACGCCCAGGTCCTCCACCACGCGGGCCAGCCCGGTGACCAGCTTGGCCGGGTGCAGGCGGGCGGCGTGCGGTGTGTAGCCGGCGGCGACGGCGTCGCGCACGGCGATGCGGGGGGTCTGGTCGGGGTCCACCATGTGGAAGTCGTCGGGCCAGTAGCCCCAGTCCTGGAGGTACTCGATGTGACCCTGGAGGCGGGTGCGCTGGGCCTCGTTGCCGGCGACCAGGTACATACCGCCTTTGACCTGGTCGGCGTCGATGCCCTCGGCCTCCAGGACCGAGAGCACCTCGTCGACGGTGGTCATCAGGCCGCGTTGGAGGGCGACCATGGACGACTTGCCATGTGACTGTGCGTAGCTCTCCCGTGAACCGGCGAACTCGGCCGAAAGCCACCCTCCGTTACGGCCCGACGCACCGAAGCCGGCGAACTCGCGTTCGACCACGCAAACGCGCAGGTCGGGCTGGTCCTTCTTCAGGTAGTAGGCGGTCCACAGACCGGTATAACCGGCTCCGACCACGCAAACGTCGTAGTCGGTGTCGCCCGAGAGGGGGTCACGACGTTGGGGCAATCCGATGTCACGGAACCAGTGGGAGACGCCGCCGTTGGCGAAGCGTGTGGACCGGGGAATCGGCCTCAGCTGGGCAGCAGTGGTGAAAAGCCTCATGATTCCCCCCGGAACATCCGTGTCACCGACCCACCCCGCTCTGGGCCCCGACCTCTGGACAACCTACATGGGCAACGACCATGCGTGGGATGATTTCTGCACATTCGAGAGGGTTCCGAGCCAATTGAACGGGGATTCGACTACGTAGGGTTCCGAGACCCTCAGCTCGAACTGTCACGGAGCGTACGCGCGATGGCGGCGAGTTGTCGAACGCCCTCGCTCCCCAGTGGGGCGAGCACGTGTTCGTGCAGTCGTTGGACGTGCTTGTCGCGCGCGGCGCTGATGAAGGCCAACCCGCTCTCGCTCAGGGTCGCGTAGACGACCCGTCGGTCCTCGGCACAATTGTTCCGTACCAGGTAACCCTCCTTCTCCAGCCGGTCGGCGAGCTTGGTGAAGCCGCCGGTGCTGAGGCTGACCTCGCGGGCCAGGCGACTCATCGGCAACCGGTGTTCGGGGGTGCGCTGGAGCCGGATGAGCACTTCGAACCAGGGACCGGCCATGTCCTTGCCGTCGGGGGTTATTCCCTTCAGGAGCTTGGGCTCGATGGAGTGCATCGCCTCGGAGACCAGCCCCCAGGCGGTGATCAGGTCGTCGTCGTCGGGACGGTTCTCGGCGTGCGTATTCTCGACACCGTCGATCGGTTGCGCGGTCATATGTCCCCCTGTTCGTAGCCCAGGGCGCACGAACCAGGCCACACCCCAGAGAAGTATCTTCCGAGTAAATATTACTCGAATATAGCAGTCAGGGACAGTAGTTTCCTAGAAAAATAAATATCCCGTCGGCGCGCTCGCGCCGACGGGTGGGTGCCGGACCTGTGGACGGGAGCCCACCCGGGCTCCCGTCTCAGTGTCGGGCCATCACGGCGTCCAGTGACGCCGCCAAGGTGTTGGCCATGTGGTCGATCTGTTCCCAGGTGATCACCAGTGGTGGCGAGACCAGCAGGGCCCTTGGGATCGGGCGTACGATCACCCCTCGGGTACGGGCCTCCGCGAAGACCTCCGCCGTGGTGATCCCCCGTTCGGTGAGCGCCTCCTCGGTGAGTTCCACCGCGCCCATCACCCCGACACCGGAGCGGACCTCGGCCACCAGCGGGTGGTCGGCCAGTCCGCGCAGCGCCGAGTCCAGGTGCGTCTCCACCTCGCGAGAGACCGTGAACAGGTCCTCCCGCTCCAGGATGTCCAGGTTGGCCAGGGCCGCCGCGCAGGCGGACGGGTGGCCGGCGTAGGTGGTGCCGTGCAGGAAGGGGTTGCCCTCCTGGTTCCAGAACGGGTCGGCCACCCTGCCGTTGACCATGACCCCGCCCAGCGGCAGGTAACCGCTGGATACACCCTTGGCGAAGACGATCATGTCCGGGCTCACGCCGAAGCGCTCGATCCCGAACCAGTTGCCCATGCGCGCGAACCCACAGATGACGCTGTCCACCACGAACAACACACCGTACTTGCGACAGATCCGCGCGACCTCGGTGAAGTATCCGTCCGTCGGCAGGAACACTCCGCCGGCCCCGATGACGGGTTCGGCGAAGAAGGCGGCGACCCGGTCGGCCCCCACCCGAAGGATCTCCGCCTCCAGCGCGGCCGCGGAGTCGTGCGGGATCACGGAGGTGTCCTCGATGAGGCGACCGTGCCCGCTGCGGAACCGCTCCATCCCGATGATGCTGGTACCGAAGCCGTTGAGGCCGTGGTAACCGCCGGTGCGGCTGATCAGGTGTTGCCGGTCGGGTTGTCCCAGCGCCGCCCAGTAGCTGCGTGCGAGCTTGGCGGCGGTGTCGATCGACTCCCCTCCCCCACAGGTGAGGATGGTGCGCGGGTCCTCGATCGGGGCGTGCGCGGCCAGGCGTTCGCTCAGCTCAAGTGCGGGTTCGTTGGCGAAGTCCCCGTAGACGGTGTAGGCGTCCAGCGTGTTCATCTGGCGGTGGACCGCGTCCGCGATCTCGGTGCGACCGTGCCCGACGTTGCAGTACCAGAGGCTGGCCGTGCCATCGAGGTAGCGGTCTCCGGACCGGTCCCACAGCCACACGCCCTCGGCGCGGGCCACCACGAACTCCGGGCCCTTGGCCACGGTGTTCATATCGCAGAAGGTATGCCAGAGACGGCTGGGCTCCCGGTGTTCCTTGGGAGTGAGCGCGGACGAGACAACCGTTTCGGTCATATGGCGACCTCCGAGCCGTGACGTGCGCGAAAACGCGCAGTGGAAAACGGATCCGACCCCTTACCCGGGCGCCCAGGTTGTGTCAGGTGATTGCAGGCTAAGTTGTCGACCCGCTTCTCAGCAAGAGCCAAAACGAAGGCTCATGCCCCGAAACACAAACTTCATGCCGGCTACCCCCGGCCATGATCCCCAAAACCCTTGCTGTGCAGGAAAAACAGGCCGAAAAAATCTTGGAATCCGGGGTCACTCATCGGACGTTTCGCAAACCTACCGGGGGTTTCGAGCGACGCCGAGAACCCCCGTCGAAGGTCGTGTCACCGTCCTGACGCAAAGGGCGGGGCGGGGTCTCCCTTCCGAGAGAACCCGCCCCGCCCACGCGTGAACGGCGTGTCGCCGAGGTCAGCCGCGCAGGACCGCCCCGGTGCGTTCGGTCGCCAGGGCCACGGCCGCGTCGCGGGCCGCTCCGGCCTCCTCCGCGGTCAGGGTCCGGTCACCGGCGCGGAAGCGCAGCGCGAAGGCCACGGACTTACGCCCCTCCTCCACCTGCTCACCGGTGTAGACGTCGAACAGACGCACGCTCTCAAGGAGTTCACCGGCACCCTCCGCCAGGGCGGAGCCGATGTCGCCGACCGGGACGGACTCGTCCACGACCATGGCCACGTCCTGGGTCGCCACCGGGTAGGTGCGGACCTCGGGCGCGAAGACCTTGGCGCGGGCGCTCTCGACCCGGTCGAGGTCGAGCTCCATGGCGGCGGTGCGCTCGGGCAGGGAGAACGCCTTGACCGTACGCGGGTGCAGCTCACCGGCGTGTCCGACGAGCACCCGCTCGCCGCCCACCCTCACGTACAAGGCCGCGCAACGCCCCGGGTGCCAGGGCGCCCGGGTGTCGGCCTCGATCTCCAACCCCACACCCGCCACGCGAGCGACGTCACGGGCGGCCTGGATCGCGTCGGCCCAGGAGGCCTGTCGCCCCGGACCCCACCAGCCGGTGCGCTCCGCGGCCCCGGTGAGCACCACGCCCACCCGGCGCGGCTGCTCTGGAAGGGCCGCGTCGATGCGGGCCAGTTCCTCGTCGCTCGGACGACGGTCCACCGGGGGCAGCGGGGCGCGTCCGGCCCCGGGCCTTGGCCGGTAGACCAGGCCCATCTCGAACAGGGCGACGTCGGTCAGGCCGCGACCCACGTTGCGCGCCAAGGCCTTGAACAGCCCCGGCAGCAGCGTGGTGCGCAGCAGCGGTTCCTCGTCGTTGAGCGGGTTGGCCAGGCGCACGTTGTCACGACGGGGGTCGTCGGCGGCCAACTGGAGCCCGTCGAGGTCGCGCTCGCCGACGAACGGGTAGGCCAGCACCTCGTTGTATCCGACGGCGGCCAGGGTACGGCCCACCGCCCGACGCAGCCGCTGGCTCTCGGTGAGTCCACGACCGGAGCCCTTGAAACCGATCGAGGGGATGTTCTCGTACCCCTCGAAGCGGATGACCTCTTCGGCGATGTCGTTGGGGTCGGTCAGGTCCGGCCGCCAGGACGGCGGGGTCACCGTGAGCACGTCGCCGTCGGCCTCGAAGGAACACCCGATGGCGCGCAGCCACTTCTCGGTGGTGCCCTCGGGGTAGTCGATCCCGGCCACGGATCCGGCGTGCCCGGTGCTCACCGTGATGGTGGTGGGCTCGGACGCGTGGTGGACGTGGGTGTAGGCCGACTCCACCGTGGCGCCGCCCAGTTCGGCCAGCAACCGGACCGCGCGGGTGGCGGCGGCGAGCTGCACCTGGGAGTCGATGCCACGCTCGAAGCGACGTGAGGCCTCCGAGGAGAGCTGGTGTCGACGCGAGGCACGGGCGATGTGGCGCGGTTCGAAGTGCGCGGACTCCACCAGCACCGAGCTGGAGGTCGAGCCGATCTCGGTGTCCACCCCGCCCATGACGCCGGCCACCGCCTGGGCGGCGGACTCGTCGGCGATGACGATGTCGTCGACGTCCAGGGAACGCTGGACGTGGTCCAGGGTCTCCAGCTTCTCGCCCGCCTCCGCGGCGCGCACGGTGACGGTGCCGTCGAGCCGGTCACGGTCCCAGGCGTGCAGCGGCTGACCGAGTTCGAGCATCACGTAGTTGGTGACGTCCACGGCCAGGGAGACGGGGCGCATCCCGCTCTGGTGCAGGCGGCGCTTCATCCACAGCGGGGTGGGCGCCTCGGGATCGAAGCCGGTGGCACCGCGCAGCACGAGGCGGTCGGCCAGGGCCGGGTCGGCGATGGCACCGGGGTGGCCCTCGCCGGTGGGCTCGTCGACGCTCATCTCGGCGGGGTCGTGGAAGTCGACCCCGTACAGGGCCGCCACGTCACGGGCCACGCCGCGCATCGACAGGGCGTAGCCGCGGTCCGGGGTGACGGCGATGTCGAGGACGTCCTCGCGCAGGCCGAGGACGGCGATGGCGTCGTCGCCCACCGCACCGAATCCCTCGGGCAGCACGACGATGCCGGTGTGGTCCTCCCACAGGCCGAGTTCGGTGGCCGAGCAGATCATGCCGGCGGACATCTTGCCGTAGGTCTTGCGGGCACCGATCTTGAACCCGCCGGGCAGTTCGGAGCCGGGCAGGGAGACGACGACCAGGTCGCCCTCGGAGAAGTTGCGGGCACCGCAGACGATCTCCTGGGGCTCACCGGTGCCGTTGGCCTCGCCGACGTCCACCTTGCAGTGGCGGATGGGCTTCTTGAAGCCGGTGAGCTCCTCGATCTCCAGCACGCGACCGAAGACGATGGGGCCGGTCAGGTCGGTGCCGAGCTCGTCGACGGTCTCGACCTCCAGACCCGCGAGGGTCAGGCGGGAGGCCAGCTCGCGGGCGGTGACGTCGGCGGGAAGCTCGACGTACTCGCGCAGCCAGGTCAGGGGAACACGCATCAGATCTCACTCCCGAACGCCGAGGTGAAACGCATGTCACCCTCGACCATGTCGCGCATATCGCGCACACCGTGCGCGAACATCAGTGTTCGTTCCACTCCCAGGCCGAAGGCCCATCCGCTGTAGACCTCGGGATCCACCCCGGCGGCGGTCAGCACGCGCGGGTTGACCACGCCGCAGCCGCCGATCTCGATCCAGCCCTCGCTGGAGCAGGTGCGGCACGGTGCGTCGGGGTCTCCCACCGACGCGCCCCGGCACACGAAGCACTCCATGTCGACCTCGGCGGAGGGCTCGGTGAAGGGGAAGTAGGAGGCACGGAAGCGGGTCCGCAACGCCTCACCGAAGAAGGACTCGACGAAGGTGTCGATGGCGCCGCGCAGGTGCGCCATCGTGATGCCCTTGTCGACCACCAGGCCTTCGAGTTGGTGGAAGACCGGGGTGTGGGTGGCGTCGAGCTCGTCGGTGCGGAAGGTCTTGCCCGGCGCGACGACGTAGACCGGAAGCTCACGGGTGAGCAGGGAGCGCACCTGCACCGGGGAGGTGTGGGTGCGCAGGACCATGCCGGACTCCCCGCCGTCGGGACCCTCCACGAAGAAGGTGTCCTGCATGGTGCGCGCGGGGTGGTCGGGCTGGAAGTTGAGGGCGTCGAAGTTGAACCACTCGGCCTCGATCTCGGGGCCCTCGGCGATCTCGAAGCCCATGCCGACGAACACGTCGGCCATGCGTTCGGCGACCGTGGTCAGCGGGTGCCGGGCGCCGCGGGGGGCACGGTCCCAGGGCAGGGTGACGTCGACGCGTTCCTCCACGAGGACGCGTTCGTCGCGCTCGGCCTCCAGGACGGCCTGACGGGCCTTGACGGCCTGTCCGACGTCGCGGCGGGCGCCGCCCACGCGTTTGCCGGCCTCGGCCTTGGCGGCCGGCGGCAGGGCACCGATCTCACGGTTGGCCAGGGCCAGTGGGGAACGGTCGCCGGCGTGGGCGAGCCGGACCTCCTTGAGTTCGGCGAGGTCGGCGGCGGCCTCGATGGCGGCCAGCGCCTCCTCGCGCATGCGGGCGACCTCGTCGGGGTGCAGGGGGGTCACCTCGACCGGGTCGAAGGAATTGTTCGGTGCAGACATGTGGTTGCCTCGCCGTCACCGCGTCCGCGCGAGGCGGAGGCGGGCGGTGGTCACGGGTCCGCGCGGGGGCGGACCAAGCCGACAGGAAGAAGCACGGGGTTACCGCGGGCCGGGTGCGAAGTCGACCCAGGTGTCACAGCAAGCCCAGGGTTGACGGGCCGCGCCGGACGGAATCCACGAAGGGATGACGGGACGGGACCGCGTGCGCCCACCGGGGCCGAAGAGTCTGAGGGATCAGACGAACTCGGGTGTCCCGGCGGGCATGGTAAATCGGAACTCTGCGCCACCGTTGGGGGCGCGGCCGACGGTGATCGTGCCGCCGTGGGCCTCGACGAGACCCTTGACGATGAACAGTCCGAGTCCTGTGCCACCACGGCGCTTGCTGCGCCAGAACTGGCGGAAGACGCGCGGAATGGTCTCGGGCGCTATGCCCTGGCCTTCGTCGCGCACCGACACCGCTGCTCCTCCTTCACACGGCTCGATCACGATACTGACAGTACCAGCGCCGTGCCGCACCCCGTTTTCCACGAGGTTGGCGAGGATCTGTTCGAGTTTGTCGGGGTCCAGCCACATCTGGGGCAGGTCCCCGTGCGTTTCGACCCGGAAACGCTCCTCCGACTCACCGGAGGCGACCCGTCCGGAGACCACTCGACGGACGGCCTCGGGCAGGTCGACGACCTGCCGGCGCACCTCCAGGCGTCCCGACTCGATACGGGAGACGTCAAGGAGGTCGTGGATGAGGCGGGTGACGCGGTCGGCGTCGGCGTTCACGGTCTCCAGCATGAACAGCTTCTGTTTGTCGGTGAGCCGTTCCCACTTGGTCAGGAGCGTGGAGGTGAAGCCCTTGACGCTGGTGAGGGGCGACCTGAGTTCGTGGGCGACCTCGGAGACCAGGTCGGCACGGGAGCGCTCGGCCCGCGCGGAGGCGTCCCTGAGGCTGACCACGAGACGGACGAGGTCACCTCCGGGGCGGGCCCGCACGTAGCGGGCCGCGACGAGGACCTCGCGTTCGTCGGGCAGGCAAAGGACCCGTTCGATCTGGCGGGTGCGGTCGCGGTCCCCACCGTAGGGGTCGCTGGCCTCCCACCAGTCGTGTCCGTCCAGGCCTCGTAGGGGCACGGCGGTGCGGAAGTCGCGGCCGAGCGCGGAGGTGATGGGAACGCCGACGAGTTGGGCGGCCTGGGTGTTGAACAGGACGACACGACCCCGGGCGTCGGCGACGACGATGCCGTCGGGCAGGTCGTCCGCGTGCAACGGGATGCCGCCGGTGGCGACGATGTCGAGGTCGGAGGTGACGGGTTCGTCCGTCGGCTGCGCCGCCGCGCCGTCGGAGTCCTCCGCCGGTCGATCCACCTGCCGGCCGCTGCCCACGCCTGCCCCAGCTCCCCTCCGAAGGTCCGCGGCTCAGGCGTCCTGGGCCGCGGATCTGTGTTCGGTGGTGTCCGTCCTCAGCGGACTCTCCCTGGACACCACCGCAGGTCTACCCTGCTCTCCCACCTGGTACGCCTCACTCGTCCAGGCGTACCCGGATGGGAGTCCGAGCGTACGGGCACCGATGCCCGTCCACCGGTCGCGGACGGGCACCTCCCTCGGACGCGGTCCTCGTCCGAACGCTCACACCGTGTGGCCGAGCCTGCCGTGTGGGCCGGGCGGGCGCACCCTTCTACCCGTGACACGGGTCGTGTGAGGGTGGCCACGCGGAATCCGCATGGCCACCGTGGTGCCGGTCCGACCCTATCGACACTCAAGGCTCGTGCACGTGCATTCGGCGAGGTTGCCACGACCTGTTACCGAGTGTGTACACCGAGGGAACTCCGAGCGCCCCAGGAGGACTCTTTGAACACGGGGAGTAGTCACCCGTGGAGTCGTTCGCCCGTGGCCGGGATGCTTCAGGAGCGCCGCTGTTGGCGCGCGGTCGTGTACAGACACACCGCTGCCGCCGTGGCCAGATTCAGGCTTTCGGCCCCGCCGTAGATCGGAACGCTGACCGCGCCGTCGGTCAGACGGACGGTCTCCTCCGGCAGTCCCCAGGCCTCGTTGCCGAAGACCCAGCCGACCGGACCATCGAGGTCACCGTCGTCGGCGACCTGGTGCAGGTCCTTGTCGCCCCCGCCGTCGGCGGCCCACACCTTGGCGCCCGCCTCGTTCAGGAAGTCGATCGCCCGGGCGACCGGCACGCCCACGACCACGGGCAGGTGGAACAGGCTTCCGGCGGAGGCGCGCACGCACTTGCCGTTGTAGGGATCCACGGACGCGTCCGTGAAGACGACGACGTCCGCCCCCGCGGCGTCGGCGGTGCGCAGTACCGTTCCGGCGTTGCCGGGGTCGCGCACGTGGGAGAGGATGACGGCCAGCCGCACGTCGGTGACCTGCTCCAAGGGGACGTCGACGAACTCGCAGACCGCGATGACCCCTTGCGGGGTGATGGTCTGCGCCAGTTCGGACATCACGTCCAGACTGACCTGATGGGTGGGGACGCCGGCCGTGTGGGCGGCGTCCATCAGGTCGATGTGACGTTGCATGGCCTCCGCCGTGGCGTAGACCTCCAGCACGCCGTGCCCGTCGCCGCTCGCCGCGGCGAGCGCCTCCCGCACAGCCTGAGGGCCCTCCGCGAGGAAGCGCCTCTCACGCTGGCGGAAGGTGCGTTTGGCGAGCCGCCGAACCCCCTTGATCCTGGGTGACCGGACGCTCGTGAACTCGTGGCTCGCCATAGCTACCCGTCTCGTCTCGCCGTGACTAGGCCGCGACGGAGGCCGGCAGGGCCTGCTTGGCCTTCTCCACCAGGACGGCGAAGGCGGCGGCGTCGTTGACGGCCAGGTCGGCCAGGATGCGACGGTCGACCTCGATCTCGGCCAGCTTCAGACCCTGGATGAGACGGTTGTAGGTCAGGCCGTGAGCGCGGGAGGCCGCGTTGATGCGCTGAATCCACAGACGACGGAACTGCCCCTTGCGGTCCTTGCGGTCCCGGTAGGAGTAGGTCATCGAGTGGAGCATCTGCTCCTTGGCCTTGCGGTAAAGGCGCGAGCGCTGCCCGCGGTAACCACTGGCCCGGTCGAGAACGACCTTGCGCTTCTTCTTGGCGTTGAGAGCCCGCTTCACGCGTGCCACAGTGACTCCCTCATAGGTTCTTTCGACGCGCACGGCGCGCCGACCGGTCCGGCCAGGACTGGCCCGGCGGCCGTGTTCGCTTCAGGTGGTCGCCCTTCGAGCGCTCAGAGCGAACCGACCGGGTCGGACGCGGGGCACTTTCGAGAAGGGCTGAGGTTACTGCCGTTGCCTAGCGGCCCAGGAGCTTCTTGATGCTCTTGGTGTCGGCCGGGGAGAGCTCGGCCTCGTTGCTCAGCTTGCGCTTGCGCTTGGAGGTCTTGTGCTCAAGGATGTGGTTCTTGTTGGCACGGCGGCGCATGATCTTGCCGGAACCGGTGACCTTGAAACGGTCCTTGGCTCCACTGTGGGACTTGTTCTTCGGCATGTCGCCGTCGTCTCCTACTCCGTCGGCGCGGCATCCGCCCTGGGGACGAATGTCGCGATTGTTCCGCGCTAGGCGGGTCTCGCACGCCTGTGCATCGTGGGCTGTTCGCGCACAGCCCACCCCACCGTCCGGCCGTCTCGAAGGCGGCCGGACGGTGGGGGACTACCTAGGCCTGGTCGCTGCTCTCACGGCGGGGCTTGTCCCCGGCCGCCGCACGGGCCTCGGCCTTGTGGTCGGAACGCCGCTTGTGCGGACCGATCACCATGACCATGTTGCGGCCGTCCTGCTTGGGCTGGGACTCGACCATGCCGAGATCCTGGACGTCCTCGGCCAGACGCGCCAACAGCCTGCGCCCGAGTTCGGGGCGGGACTGCTCGCGACCACGGAACATGATCGTCACCTTGACCTTGTCCCCACCCTTGAGGAACCGGACGACGTGACCCTTCTTGGTCTCATAGTCGTGCGGGTCGATCTTCGGGCGGAGCTTGATCTCCTTGATGATCGTGTTCGACTGGTTCTTGCGCGACTCACGGGCCTTGACCGCGGACTCGTACTTGAACTTGCCGTAGTCCATCAGCTTGGCGACCGGCGGGCGCGCGGTCGGCGCGACCTCGACGAGGTCGAGGTCGGACTCCTGGGCCAGACGCAGGGCGTCCGGCACGGAGACGATTCCGACCTGCTCGCCGTTGGGCCCGACAAGTCGGACCTCGGGCACCCGGATACGGTCATTGATGCGGGGCTCGGCGCTGATGAGACCCCTCCCTAGCTTTCTCGGATTACCTGGGACCGGTCGGCCACCACCTGGTGGTCGACCTGTTCGACCGGGTCGCCCGCGCTTTCAGGCCACCCGCCCGCTCCGGGGTCCGTGCAAAGCAAAAACCCCGCCAGCGTGTGCAAGCGGGGCGATCCGATCGGACGAAGAAGACGAAGGCGCGACGCACCGAGGCCGAAACGACAGCCCAGGGGTGGGAGTCGAGCACTCGCCATCCGACCGAAGACCCACACGAGCGAGGCTCGGCAGGTGGGAGGATCATCTCCGCTTGCGGTTCCATCGTGCCTGAGCACGATGGAACGAAGTCGATTTAACTCGATTGTATCAGCACTCCGAGACGCTCGGACCGCCTAGGGAAGCACGGCCCGACGCTTCAGTTCGGTCTCGCCGGCGGCACGCATGGCGGCGACCGGAACGTCCGTGGCCCCCGTCATCAGGCGGACCTGGGCCACGGCCTGATGCAGCAGCATCGGGAACCCGCCGACCACACGTCCGCCCCGACCGGCCACGGCCTCGGCCGCCTTGGTGGGCCAGGGCGCGTAGACGACGTCGAACAGGTCGGCACGGCTCTCGGACAAGGCCCCGGCGTGGGCGTCGGTCGCACCGGAGGGCAGGGTGGACATCACCAGGTCGGCGTCCAGGTGACGTTCCACCTCGGCCAGCGGGGCCACCTCGATCGGAACACCGAGTCGTTCGGCCGCCGCCACCACCTCTCCGGTACGGGCGGTGCTGCGGGCCAGCACCGTGACGGCGCCGATCTCCCCCAGCTCACGCAGGGCCGCCAGGGCGGAGGCCGCGGTGGCCCCCGCCCCCAGGACGACCGTGTCGCGCGGGGCGATGACGCCCGCCTCGCCCAGCGCGACCGCGATGCCCTCGACGTCGGTGTTGTGCGCCGACCACCCGTTGCCGTCCCGAAGCATCGTGTTGGCCCCGCCCACCTGGATGGACAGGTCACTGACCCGTGCGGCCAGTTCCATGGCCCGACGCTTGAGCGGCATGGTCAGGGACAGACCGGCCCAGTCGTCGTCCAGCCCGGAGAGGAAGGGGGCGAGCCCCTTCTCGTCGCACTCGAACCGACCGTAGGACCACTCGACCAGGCCCATCTCCGCGTAGGCGGCGGTGTGCAGGATCGGGGACAGGGAGTGTGCGACCGGCGACCCCAGGACCGCGGCGCGCATCAGCTCCCGCCACCGCCCCAGGTATCCTCGAAGCGTTCCTTGAGGATCTCGAACTCCTCGTGGGTCTCGGCGAACTCGGTGACACCGTTCTCGGGGTCGGTGGCCACGAAGTACAGCCACTCCCCCTCCTCCGGTTCCAGCGCCGCCCTGAGGGCGTCCTCACCCGGGGCCACGAACGGGCCCGGGACCAACCCAATCTTGTGGTAGGTGTCGAACCCGCTGTCGTCGGCCTCACAGGCGGCCAGCTGTTCGTTGTTCAGCGCGATGCCGTACTCGCCGATCGCGTAGAAGCAGGTGCTGTCCATTTGCAACGGCATGTCGATGTCGAGGCGGTTGTGGACCACTCGGGAGATCTTGGGCATGTCCTCGGCGCTACCGCTCTCCGCCTGGACGATGGAGGCGATCGCCATCACCTCGTTGGCGTCGTAGTCGATCGCCTCGGCCTCTCCCTCCAGGTCGATCTCCTCGGCCACCTGGCGGTGCTGGGTGACCATGGTGCGCAGCATGGACGCGGCGTCGGTCTCGGGCTCGAACCGGTAGGTGGACGGGAACAGGTAACCCTCGGGCCCCTCGACGGCGTAGTCCGGCAGACCGAGGTCATCGGTCTGGGCGTAGGCCTCCTCCAGCTCCTCCCGGCTCACACCCGTGCTCTCGGCCAGCTCGTCCAGTATCTGGTCGGCGCGCAGCCCCTCACGGATGGTGACCCGACCGCCGACGCGGTTGTCGGGGTCGAACAGGGCGGCCACGGCGGCCTCCCCGCTCATGCCCTCGGCCAGGGAGTAGGTGCCGGGGGTGAGTTCCCCACCGGACTCGCCGAGCGCGTTGGTGAAGGCTCGGCTACTGGCCACGACGCCCTGATCCACCAGGGCGTCGGCGACGGATCCGCCGCTCTGACCGTTCTCGACGGTGATGACGACCTCGCCGGAACCGGTCCCATCGAAGTCATCCGGGAACACGTAGGTCCGCATGACCACGAAACCGCCACCGGCGATGACCAGCATCAGGACGAGGGCGAGCAGGATCGTGGGGCCCTTGCGCCTGCGGCGCGACGCGCGGCCACCGCCCTTGCCCGATCCGTGCCGCTTGGCCTGAGCCTTCTTCGCGGCCTTGAGGCGCTTGCGGTTGGCCCGACTGTTGCCGTAGGAGGCGGCGATGTCCTCAAGGCTGTCCTCCTCGTAGTCGTCCTCCTCCGCTTCCGCCTCGGGCTCCGGCTCGATCGGCTCCGGTTCGGGCTCGGGTTCGTTTCGGCGACCTCGGCGTCGGCCACGACGGGGCCGGGGTTCCTCTTCCTCGTCGGGCAGCGGGAGGGCACCGGTGGGGGTGCGGGGCTCCTCCTGGTCGCGGGGATCTTCGGGAAGGTCGGGGAGGGGGAAGGCGCCGCTACCCGGCTCCGCCGCGCGCCTACGGCGACCGCGGCGGGGGCCCGGTTCGACGAAGGCACCGCTGTCCGGTCCGCTCTCGAAGGGGCCGGTGTCATCGCGGGCTCCGCCGGGGGCCGCGAGGGACCCGGTTTCGGTGGGTTCCTCCTCGGCTGCGCGACGGGCGCGGCGCCGACCACGACGTCCGGTCGGCTCCTCGGGAACGGCCTCGAACGAGCCGGTCTCGCGGGGGGCCTCGTCGTCCTTGGCCCGACGGCGGCGCGCGCGACGGCCCTTGGGCTGCTCATCGGGTTCGTCGGCGAAGAAGGCGGGGGTGGGTTCGTCCTCGTCGTCGCCCCACAGGGGCGAGCGGGCCTCGGGGGTCTCCTCCTGGCGCGCGCGACGGGCCCTTCGGGGCGGCTGCTCCGCCGGGGGTTCCTCGGGGCGGGGGCGTCCGGGCGTCTCGGGGGTTCCGCCCAGTCCGGCCAGGGCGGCGAGTGCCTCCTGGGTGGGGTCGGCTCCGGGCCTTTGGTGGCTTCCCGTGCCGGCGCTCCCGGGTTGGGACCGTTGTCCGCCGCGGGCCGCTCGGCCGCCGCGCAGTGCGTCGGCGGCGCCGAAACGGCGCGGGGGTTGTTCACCGGGGGCCGGGGGCCCGGTGTGCCGGAACTCACCGGTGCGCGGCGCCTCGTTCCAGGCGTTCTGTTCGGGTTCGGGGCGTGCCCGGCGCCCGCGCGACGGAGGTTGCGCGGGCAGGGGGTCGCTCAGCGGGTCGTAGTCGTAGCCGCCTTGACGGTCGGCACGGCCACGGTAGGGACTATCGGGGTAGTCATCCCTGTCGGTCATGAATCTCCCTGGCTGGCACGGACGATCTCGCCCGGGGGATGGCCTGTCGACCGTTCCTGGTCCAAAGCGCTCTGCAAGAGGACCGTGGCCGCCGCCTGGTCGATCACGGAACGGCGGGCACGGCCGCCCTTGGCGCCCTTCTTGCCGAAGGAGGCACCGGCGAGCAGTTGGCCCTGGGCGGTCACCGTGGTGAGTCGTTCGTCCACGAGCCTGACGGGGACGGGGTCGAGGAGCCGGACCAAGGAGTTCGCGAACTCGCGAGCGGACCGGGCCGCCGGTCCCTCCTTGCCGGATAGTGATGCAGGGTAACCCACGATGACCTCACGGGCCTCCTTCTCCAGCACGAGAAGGGCGATGCGCTGGGTGTCCCCCTTTCCGCGGGGGATCGTTTCGACGGGGCTGGCGAGCATTCCGCTCGGGTCGCTGGCCGCGACGCCGATACGGGCGTCACCGGGGTCGACCGCCAGTCGAACTCCATGCCTCACGAGGACGCCTCTTCCGGTACGGGGGCGTTGTGCGGAGGGGCTGTGCGGTCGACGGCACAGCACCGCTGTTGGGAGATCCTCAACACGGTGGTCCTGTTCATCAGCGGGATCGCGGGAAAGCCGCGCAGACAGCCATGGGGTTCGGCTGTGGCGCGCCACAGTATGCCCGATTCGATGACGGTGCGCAGCCTCGGCCTCGGCAACCGTCGGCTCGGTGTTCTCCGACCGGGTGGAGGGCCTCGTGTCGGGCTGCGGCGGGTGTCCAGGGCGAACACGTACCGTCCGAGTGTAGATCACCCGGACTCCACATCGAGTCGGACCGGCAGGTCCGGTCGGGTTCGGTACGGTCACGGATTCGGCACATGAGAACAACCACATGATCACGGAGAGTCACACTACGGGTGGTTCGGGTGTCCTCCACGGAGCGTGCGCGTTCGGAGTGGCGAACGCCCCGCGCGGTCTCCTCCCGGATCCACGCGGGGCGTCTCCGATGTCTCAGGCGCCGGCCACGCGCGCCTCGACGGCGCGCAGGGCCTCATCCACCTTGCCCGCGTCGCTGCCACCCCCCTGGGCGATGTCGGGCTTGCCACCGCCACCGCCGCCGAGGGCGCGGGCCGCGACGCCCACCAGGTCACCGGCCTTGATCCCGGCCTTCTGGGCGGCCTTGTTCGTGGCGATCACCACGACCGGGCGGTCCTTGGGCACCGCGGTCATCGCGACGACGACGGGCTCGTCCTCACCAAGGCGGCCACGCACGTCCAACACCAGCTTGCGCAGGTCATCGCCGCTCGCGCCCTCGGGCGCCTCGGTGGCCACGACCAGCGCCGAACCGTGCCGGCGCGCGCCCTTGGCGATCTCGCCGGCGGCCTGCAGTACCTGGGCCGCGCGCAGCTTCTCGATCTCCTTCTCCGCGACGCGCAGCCGGGAGACCATGGAGTCGATCCGCTCGGGCAGCTCCTCCCGCGGGGCCTTGAGCTGTTCGGAGAGCCGACCGACCAGTGCCGACTCCTTGGACAGGCGCTTGAAGGCGTCCACACCCACGGCCGCCTCGACACGTCGCACGCCCGAACCGATGGAGGACTCCCCCAACAGCTTGACGATGCCGAGCTTGGCGGTGGAGCCCACGTGGGTGCCACCGCACAGCTCGACGGAGTAGTCGCTCATCTCCACGACGCGGACCCGGTCGCCGTACTTCTCGCCGAACATGGCCAGGGCGCCCATCTTCAGCGCCTCGTCCAGGCTCTTCTCCTCGGTCTGGACCGAGATGTCCCCGGCCAGAACGGTGTTGACCTCCTCCTCGACCTCGGCCAGACGGCCGCCGCCCAGCGCGCTGTCCGCGGTGAAGTCGAAGCGCAGCCGACCCGGGCTGTTCTCCGAACCCGCCTGGCCCGCGGTGGGACCGAGCGCGTTGCGCAGCGCCGAGTGGATGAGGTGGGTGGCCGAGTGGGAGCGCTCGATGGCGTGCCTGCGGCCGGTGTCGATGGACGCGTGCACGGTGTCGTCCAGGACGACCTCGCCCGAGCGCACGGTGCCGCGGTGCACGAACAGGCCGGGCAGGGGCTTTTGCACGTCCTCGATGTCGACGACGCCGCGTCCGTCCACGGTCAGGGTGCCCTTGTCGGCGAGCTGACCACCGCTCTCGGCGTAGAACGGGGTGCGGTCCAGGACGATCTCGACCTGGTCGCCCGCCTTCGCGGCCGGCGCGCCCTCACCGTCCACGACGATGCCCTTGACGTGGGACTCGCTGTCGGAGTCTCCGTAACCCAGGAAGTCGGTGTCACCCGCCTCCTCGTGGATCCGCCCGTAGAGGGAGATGTCGGCGTTGCCGAGCTTCTTGGCCTTGGCGTCGGCCTTGGCGGTGTCCTTCTGGCGCTGCATGAGCTCGCGGAAGGCGCCCTCGTCCACGCTCAGACCCTGCTCGGAGGCCATCTCCAGGGTGAGGTCGATGGGGAAGCCGTAGGTGTCGTGGAGCTGGAACGCGTCGGAGCCGGAGAGGACGGTTCCGCCGGCGGTGCGGGTGCGCTCGGCGGCCCGGCCGAACAGCGTGGTGCCCGCGCGCAGGGTTTCCGCGAAGTTCTTCTCCTCGTTGTCGATCACGCTGTGGACCACGTCGGCCTTGTCGAGCAGGTCCGGGTAGATGTCCTTCATCGCGTCGATGCCGACCGCGGTCAGCTCGTGCAGGAAGAAGGAATCGGTGCCCGAGAGCAGACGCAGGTTGCGGATCGAGCGGCGCAGGATACGGCGCAGCACGTAGCCGGCCTTCTCGTTGCCGGGCTTTACGCCATCGCTCACGAGCATGACGGCGCTGCGCACGTGGTCGGCGACCACACGCAGCATCACGTCGGTGTCACCGTCGGCGCCGTAGGTGGTTCCGGTGAGCTCCGCGGCGCGGTTCAACACCCGACCCATGATGTCGGTCTCGTAGATGTTGTCGACGCCCTGCAGGACCGCCGCCAGACGCTCCAGGCCCATGCCGGTGTCGATGTTCTTCTTGGGCAGATCGCCGAGGATCGGGTAGTCCTTGCCGCTGCCCTCACCTCGCTCGTACTGCATGAAGACGAGGTTCCAGATCTCGATGTAGCGGTTGTCGTCCACCGCCGGACCGCCCTCGACGCCGTACTCGGGGCCGCGGTCGTAGAAGATCTCGGAGCAGGGGCCACAGGGACCGGGCACGCCCATGTCCCAGTAGTTCTCGTCCATGCCCAGGCGCTGGATGCGCTCGGGGCGCACCCCCACCTTGTCCCGCCAGATCTCCGCGGCCTCGTCGTCGTCGAGGTAGACGGTGACCCACAGCTTCTCCGGGTCGATGCCGAAACCGCCCCGGTCGACGGGGGTGGTGAGGAGCTCCCACGCCAGCGGGATCGCCTTCTCCTTGAAGTAGTCACCGAAGGAGAAGTTGCCCAGCATCTGGAAGAAGGTGGCGTGCCGGGAGGTCTTGCCGACCTCTTCGATGTCGATGGTGCGGATGCACTTTTGGACGCTGGTCGCGGTGTCCCACGGGGCCGTGCGTTGACCCAGGAAGTAGGGCTTGAAGGGGACCATGCCTGCGGGCACCAGCAGCAGAGTGGGGTCCTCGGCGATCAGGCTTGCCGAGGGCACCACGGTGTGTCCGTTCTTCTCGAAGAAACCGAGGAAGCGGCGCGCGATCTCTGCCGTCTCCATTGTGATGCCCTCCTGTTTTCGGCTCCGCCGCTGCGGACGGCGGCGGGGTTGTCCCTGGGTGGGACCGTGGTCACGCATGGTCGATAGGGGCCCATCGTAGAGGGGAACCCCGCGCCGGCGCGCATGGTTTGTCACCGCCGTCGAAGGTCCCGTCGTCCGGGACGACATCGACGGTCCGGTCGTTCCACCAGGCTATCGCCGTCGAACACCGCCGCCGGACCGTGGAACGCCCTTGGGGCCCGCCGAAGCGGGCCCCAAGGGATGGTCATCGGCACCGGGCTCCGCGGGGTCGACCCCGAACGAGCTCCCACCGGCTCAGTAGGCGCCCGGGTGGCCGGGGGCGGCCGGCTTGCTCTCGTAGAAGGCGCGCGTGTTGGGCACGACCATCAGAACGATCATGCCGATGGTGAAGAACAGCGGGATGATCGAGGCGAAGCCGCCGGTGATCACGGCCAGGACCAGAAGCAGCGCGGACAGGCCCTGGAAGACCACGATCGACCACATCACGCCGGCGCTGCGGTGGCCCATGATGGAGGCCAGGACGATGGACACCACCCCGTAGAGGAACGGGATCGCGCCCATGACACCGAAGAACACCCCCGCCTCACCGCCGGAGAGCGGCAACCCGGCGTCGCGCATCCCGTCGAGGAAGTCCCGGCTGAACTGTCCCTCGCCGGAGGCCATCGCCGCGGCGAGCCAGAAGAGCGCGCCGAAGAGCAGCCCGCACACACCACCGATGAACATCAGGACCCGCACGGTGATGGCGGTCCCGGGCATCCCCGCGGGGGCCGGCGGGCCGGGCTGGTAGGCGTACGCTCCGGCGGCGTAGGGGTCATCAGGTTGTTGCGGCGGATACATGTGGGCCTCCGTCTGCTCTGCGACTACTCCCAGAACCCTATAGAGGCACCCTTACCCAGTGTGAGACCGACCAGATGACAATTCCGGGCATCTCGCAATAATTTCCGCGAATCCCGATGACCATCAGTCACCGTTCGACGGCGTCGGTCTCCTCGTTCCCGCGCACCGAACGCCGGCCCGCCTTCGGGGAGTAGCGCCGCAACAGCTCGGCCTCCTCCTCCCTGACGGCCTCGGCCAGGTCGTCGTTGAGTTCGCGCAGGGCGCCCTTGTACTCGCCGACACGGTTCTCCACCCGATCGGCGATGCCGCCGGGGGTCAGCGCGTTGCGGGCCCGGTTGACGCGGTGGACCACGTAGCCGCCCACCACCGCCCCCGCGGCGACGTAGAACAGTCGGCCGATCACCGGCTCTCCTTCCGGCGGCGTCCCCGCATCACGGCCAGGGCCTTGCGGCGCCCCAGGACCTGGCGGATGGCGTAGGAGAACGACGCGACCTTCACCAACGGCCCGGTGAACACCGAACGGGTCAGCGCGGTCATCGTGGAGACGTCCTCCGAGGAGGCCTGCACGTTGGCGGTGATCTCCTCCACACGCTCCAGCGAGGTGTGGGTGCGCTCCATGGTGGAGGCCACGTCGTCCAGTAGCGGCGGGGTACGTTCGCCCAGCTCGGAGACGACCTTGGTGGTCTCGTTGATGAGCTTGATCAGTTTGACGAGCGCCACGCACATGAACGTGGCCAGCACCGCCCAGACCACCGCGGCGACGAGTGCGGCGACCTCTCCTCCGGTCAGCATTGAGGCTCCGTAGGCAGATAGCAGGGTTGCTTCGAGGGTGTGCGAACGCGCCTTGGGGGCGAGTACGGGGCACACGGGGGTGAGGGGAGCCGACGATCGCGCCGGGTCGGATCTCCCGGTCCGGGAACGTCGCGGGGCCCGGTAGGGGCCGGGGACGAGCCGGTTTCGGCCGACCCTATCGTGTCCACCCGACGTCCGCTCGGGCTCGTCACGGTGTGCCGGGAACCCGTGAAGACGAGAGAGGCCCCGGCCCCCTTCCCTCCTGTCCGTTGGAGGCCGCGGGGATCGACGGGGTCACGGTCTTCCGCGAGAATCACTCCAGAGCGGGATCTTCACTACGATGTCCGGACACCACGCCGCCCGCCTGCCAACGGAAGCACCGACAGGACACTGATGAGCCCTCGTTCTCCCCGAGAGATCTCCGTACTGGTACCACCGGACCTCGCACCCCTGTATCCGGACGACCCGTCGCGGATCGGCCCCTACCTCGTCCTGGGCCGGTTGGGGCAGGGGGCCACCGGCACCGTCTACGCCGCGGTGGACACCTCCTCCAGCGCGGACGACCCCCTGGTCGCGGTGAAGTTGCTCAAGGCCCCCGAACTCGACACCCCCGACGCCTATACGGAGTTGGCCCGACGATTGCGGAATCTGTCGGCGGCCGATCCCGAGCGGGTCGTGGTGCCGTTGGCCTTCGACGCCGACGCCAACCCGCCGTGGGTGGCCATGCCCTATCTGGCGGGGGAACGGCTCTCGCACTTCGTGACCAAGCGGGGCGGCCTGGGTTTCGGCAAGCTCATCGCGTTGGCCACCGGGCTGGCCGAGGGGCTGACGTCCCTGCACGCCCGTGGGGTGTCCCACGGTTCGCTCAGGCCCAGGGAGATCCTCCTGGAGTCGCACGGTCCGCACATCATGGAGTGCGCCATCGCCGCCGACTCCGAGCGGCTGCTCGGTTCGGGGGCCACCTGGCTCGGCCCCGAACGCTACCGGGGCGGTCCCCCGACCCCCGCCGCGGACGTGTTCGCCTGGGGTGCGGTGGTGGCCTTCGCCGGGACCGGGCGGCTGCCCTTCGGCACCGGTGAACCGGAGGAGATCGCCCAGCGGGTGGCCTCGGGCTCCTTCGACCTGAACGGCCTGTACAAGGGGCTGGTGCCCGTCGTGGGTCGTTCCCTGGACCCGAACCCGGACCGCCGCCCCAGCCTGCGCGAGGTGATCGGCGCGGTCATCGCGGTGTGGCAGACCGATACCGCGGAGGACGCGCCACCGACCCCGGGTGACCGCGAGGAGATCAACCGGATCCTGGAACGGGAGTGGCACGGGGTGGAACCACCGCCCCGGGTCCCCGAGGTGATCCGGTTGGAGGGCCGGATGTCCAACAAGCGTCCGACCCGCACCCTGTTCGTGGTCGGCTCCGCCGTCCTGGCCGCGGCGCTGATCGGTGGCGGGATCTGGGGTATCGGCCGACTGATCGGTGACAGCGCCGAGGCGGGTCCGGTGGCCGACGACGCGGAGGAGGACCCCTCCGAGGACGCGAGCGCGGCAGAGGAGGAAGAGGACCCGCTGACCCTGGTGGTGCGCTTCGACCCCGCCGAGCAGGAGGAGCCCGAACCCGGCGAGGAGGAGCGCTCCTGGGTGTACACACCGGTCACGCGCGAGGGCGAGATCCCGCGCAACCAGGGCATCCCCAGCCACGAGGCCTGGTCAGAGGAGTGGGACGAGGACGGCGAGCCCGGTGAGGCGATCATCAGTCCCGACGCCGAGGTCCTGTGTGCCAGGTTCTGTGCGGCGCCCGAGCACGTGTTCCTCGATGAGGAGGGGCGCGGCACCTGGGAACTGACCGGCGCCGACTTCGAGGGCTACCTTTCCTGGGGGCCGGCGCTGATCGTGGAGATCACCTTCGCCGAGGAACAGGAGGGCGACGGCCCCCGCGAGGTCGTACAGGTGACCGAGCTGTTCTCGGATTAGGTCCTGCCACCCCGCAGGACGTCCTTGATCTTGTTCAGGACCTCGGTCAGGCGACGTTCGGTTCCGTGCTGGGTGGGCCGGTAGTACTCGCGGTCGGTGAGCCCGTCCGGAGCGTGCTGTTGCGGGGCCACCCCGCCCGGGTAGTCGTGCGCGTAGCGGTACCCCTTGCCGTGGCCCAGGTCGGCGGCGCCCTTGTAGTGGGCGTCGCGCAGGTGGGCGGGGACCGGCCCGGCCCTTCCGGCTCGAACGTCCGCCATCGCCTCGTCGATGGCGGCGATGACCGCGTTGGACTTGGGCGCCAGACTGATGTGGATGACCGCCTGGGCCAGGTTGATCCGGGCCTCGGGCATCCCGATGAGCTCGACCGCCTGGGCCGCCGCGATGGCGGTCTGCAGGGCGCTGGGGTCGGCCATGCCGACGTCCTCGCTGGCGTGCACGATCAGCCGACGCGCGATGAAGCGGGGGTCCTCCCCCGCCTCGACCATGCGGGCCAGGTAGTGCAGGGCGGCGTCCGCGTCGGATCCGCGCATGCTCTTGATGAACGCGCTGATGACGTCGTAGTGCTGGTCTCCGGAACGGTCGTAGCGGACCGCGTGCCGGTCGACGGCGCGTTCGACGTGGTCGGCGGTGATCTCCACCCGATCCTTGTCGGAGGGGACCACCGCGCCGGAGGCGTCCGTCGAGGGTTGGTGGCGGGCGACGGGTGGGCCCGAGACCAGGGCCGCCGCCTCCAGGTAGGTCAGGGACCGCCTACCGTCTCCCCCCGCCAGGCGGATGAGGTGGTCGGCGCCCTCCTCGGTGAGGGTGTAGCGCCCGTCCAGCCCGCGTTCCTCGGTCAGGGCCCGGTCCACCAGCTTCCTGACGTCACTGTCGTCGAGCGACTCCAGGGACAGCAGCAGGGAACGTGACAACAAGGGGCTGACCACGGAGAAGAACGGGTTCTCGGTGGTGGCGCCGATGAAACTGACCCAACGGTTCTCCACCGCCGGCAGCAGCGCGTCCTGCTGGGTCTTGTTGAACCGGTGGACCTCGTCCACGAACAGCAGGGTGCGGGTGCCGTTCATCCCCATGCGGCGCTTGGCCTCGGCGACGACCGCGCGCACGTCCTTGACCCCGGCGTTGACGGCGGACAGCTCCACGAACCGACGCTTGGTGACCCGGCTGACCACGGTGGCCAGGGTGGTCTTTCCGGTGCCGGGTGGCCCCCACAGGAAGACGGACATGGGAGCGTCGTCCTCGACCAGGCGGCGCAGCGGACTGCCCTCGCCCAAGAGGTGGCCTTGGCCCACGACCTCGTCGAGGGTGCGCGGCCGCATGCGCACGGCCAACGGCTCCTGGCCCTTGGCCGCATCGTCCCCGGCGGCGTCGAACAGTGTTTCGGACATCGATTCAGAGTAGGCCAGATCGGAGACGGTCCGGGCGCTCCCCTACTCGGAAGGGGCCGCCGCGCGCGGGGGCATCCGGGTGATGAGCAGGGCGATGTCGTCGCCGCGCCCGGCGGGTGCCATCTCGGCCAGGACCTGGGCGGCCGTCTTGGGGCTCTCCTCGTGTTCGGCGAGGGCCTCCCCCACCAGGGCCAACCCCTCACTCATCGGCATCTCCGAGCTCTCCACGAGCCCGTCCGAACACAGCAGCAGGGTGGTGCCGGGCGCGAGCACACGGGTGGTGACGGTGTACTCGGTGTCGGGCATGACACCCATGGGCGGGCCGGTCTCGGGCGACCACAGCTCGTAGGCGCCCTTGGAGGCGAGCACCGCGGGCGGCTGCCCGGCCCAGGCCGCCTGCATGACCCCGCTCTCCCGGTCCACGACCAGGTACCCACAGGTGGCGAAGACGATCTCACCGGTCTCGGTGAGCAGCCGGTTGGTCTCGCCCAGGACGACCCCGGGGTCGGACTGGTTGGTGGCGTAGGCGCGGAAGGCCACACGGATTTGCCCCATGGCGGCGGCCGCCTCCACACCGTGACCCTGCACGTCGCCGACCAGGAGCCCCACCTTGTTGTCGGGCAGTTCGATGACGTCGTAGAAGTCGCCGCAGATCCGCCACTCGGCCCGCGAGGGCAGGTACTTGGTGGCGATGTCCATGTCGGGGAAGCTGGCGACCTGGCGGGGCAGCATGCGGCGCTGGACGGCGTCGGCCAACTCCAGTTCGGCCTGCTGGGCCTTTATCCGCTGCAGTGCCTGCCCGGCGAGGCCGGCGAAGGTGAGCATGAGCGCGCGTTCGTCGCGGCTGGCGTGGTGGGGACGGTCCCAGATCATCTGCCACACGCCCAGGGCGATCTTGCCGTCGCCGAAGATCGGCACGGTGGCCCAGGCCTGGCCTCGGACGTTGTGCATCATCTCGGCGGCGGACGGGAAGCGGCTGACGATCTCGGCGCGACTCTCGAAGAAACGGGGTTGCCGGTCCTGGATGACCGCGCCCATCGGGTAGTCGGTGTCGTCGGCGCGGCGCCCGTCGATGTGGGAGACGCCGCCGCGTTCCAGCACGCTGGGCGAGGCGCGCAGCAGGCCTTCGTCGACGTAGAAGGCCACCGCGTTGAACCCGCCGAAGATCGGCAGGAACTCCTCGCTGAGCAGGTCCATGACCTTGTCCACGGTGGTGGCCGAGACCAACTTGGAGGAGAGCTCCGTGACCAGGCGGCCGTGTTCGGCCTCGGTGCGACGGCGGTCGGCCAGTCGACGGACCAGCTGGACGTGCTCGGTGACGTCGTCGACGATCCCGACGAGGCGATCGGGGGCGCCGGGGACGAAGCGGGCGCGCACGTGGAGCGAACGCTCATCGCCGAGGCGGTCGAAGACCCGGAAGCGCTGCTCGTAGTCGCGTCCGTTGAAGGACGCGGAGATGGCGTCGCGGACCCGGGCGGTGTCGTCCGGGTGGATGCGCTCCAGGATGTTCTCCAGCTCGCAGTCGTTGCCGGCCAAGAGCGCTCCCAAAGGGGTGGGACCGAAGAGCTCGCGGATGCGTCCGCTGCTCAGGTCCAGGCTCCACAGGACCGAGTCGGAGTTGTCGGTGCGCAGGTCCCCGACGACCCTCAGGTCGGTTTCCTCGGTGGAGAGGGTGTGGACCAGGAGCACGGTGGCGTCGTGGTCGGCCTCGGGCCGGACCGGGCGGACCTCGACCTCCGCCAGGCGGGAGACCTTCTCCGTGATGGCCAGGCGCAGGCGGATGCGGCGGACGTCGCCGTCGACCGCGCGGCGCTGCAGGTCGGAGCCGCGTTCGCTCTCCTCACCCTCCAGGAGGTCGAACCAGGCCGTACCGGAGAGTTCGGCGACGGTGCGGCCGAACAGCTCGGTGAACGCGAGGTTGGCGTGCCGGATCGCACCGTCCGCCGCGGTGAGGGCCATGGGCTCCGGCGCATGGCGGAACGCTCCCGCGAGCGCTGCCTCGGAGCCATCGCCTGAAGCACGTTTTCCGTTCACGTATGACTCATCCTCATGTCGTCTCGGACGCCACACCCGCGATCAGACGCGGTCACCCCTGGAACGTTCCGATTCGGCTCATTGTAGTGTCCGAAAGCGGTCCCGGCCCGGGCAGGGACCGGAACGGGCACGATGGCTCCCGTTCGCTTTCGGGCGCGTCACCTCGCTCGACGTACCGACGCACTCCCCGCCGACACGGATGATCCACGGTCGGCCCCACCCGGGGTCGTCTCTCCCGGACGACACCTAGGCGTGAATCGTTACGCTCGCGTGACTGTGTGGCGCGCAAATGCACTCCGCACCCTCCGCGCCTCCAAAGGAGGTCGGCCCCACCGGTGCACCGTCTTCACTCCAGGACGCGTGCCGTTCTCGGTATGGGAGGGTGATTCGCCCCCAACGGTAGGGGATGACGGCCCCGAACGCATCCAGGTACGGGCCACACCCGCATTCCGGACGTGCATTTTGGTCACTTAATCACCATTTTCAGGTATATGACCGAATATAGAAAGTTCAAAGAGGAGACTTTCCGGGCACCGATTCTCCAGCGGAGAACTCGCCGAACACCCCCGAGGACACACTTCATGGACCCTGTCACCGGCCGCCCCGCTCCGAGAACCCGCCCGTCCCACCTCATCCGGAACTGGACCTGTCCCCTCTGTACCCACAGCAACCCCGACGACGAGGACATCTGCTGTCAGCAGTGCGGCGCCGGCAAACGCTGACGCGCCTCGCCCCACCCGCCCCGTCCCCGCACACGAGGACGGGGCGGTGCGCCGGGGTCGATTCCCCGCACACCGCCCCGTGAAGAGCACCGGGCCGTTCTACTCGGCCTTGGCGGCCTTCTCCGCCTCCGGGTCCACGTCCACCCCGGCCTCAGCCCGCTCGGTGTAGGCGTAACCGTCAGCGCGTTGGAGCATGAGGTTTCCGCCCATCAGGTGGAGGATCCCACCACGTAAGGCTCCTCGATGCGCGTTTCCGCCCGAAAGATACGGGTTTCGCGGTTCTTCACGCTGGAGCCGTCCCACAACAGCAGCTCCTCGCGATGGCACACGATCTCCTCGCCCTCCTCACCAAGCTCGGCGTGACCGGCGCTGTACAGTCCCAGTTCGTAGCCCCTGGAGAGTTCCTCGATCGTCCACCGGTAGAGCCCGTTGCCAGAGGGGATCCCCCCTTTCAGGTGATGGGTCACCAGGGTGAGGAAGGTAGGGGCTTCCTTCGGTTTCGGTGAGGCCCAGACGGCAGAGAGCAGGTAAGCATCCACGAAGTCACTCCTCTTAGCAGCTCCAGGATCTTACGGTAACATGGATTAATCCATCTAGTTGGAATATCTGATAGATATGATTCTATCCGACTCACACGATGCGCGGGGAGTTCGATGGCTCAGGTGAACATCCGGCGGCACCGGCTCGGCCGCAAGCTCGCTGAGATCCGCAAACAGGCGGGATACACACAGGCCCAGGTGGCCGCTCTCCTGGAGACTCTCCAAGGATCCTTCGCACGCTACGAACGAGGCGAGCGCATCCCCAAGCGCACGGTGCTTCACCAGCTCTTCAAGATCTACGAAGTCTCGGACGACGTCCGGCAGGAGGTCATGTCACTCTTCCGTCTCGCGGAACAGCCGAGTTGGTGGCATCCCTACCGCGACCTCCTACAGCCCGAATACGCGGCCCTGTTGGACCTGGAAGTGGACGCCTCGGAGATCCGGACCTATCAGGTGATCGTCCCGGGGCTCTTGCAAACCCCCGAGTACACGCGTCAGATCCTGCTGTACGGCCCGCAGGAGCTCGACGATGAAGAGGTTGAGCGTCGCCTTGAGCTACGCATGGCACGGCGGCAGATCCTCTCCCGTGAGGAAAGCCCTCGCCTCTTGGCTCTCATGGACGAGGGTGCGTTACGCCGAATCGTGGGGAACGAACAGATGATGCGAGATCAGGTCCAGCACCTTCTGAACGTCTCAGGCCAAGCACAGACCTCGGTACAGATCGTGCCGTTCTCCGCAGGCGCCCACCCGGCCGTGGTAGGGGGCCTGACCCTGCTCGTCTGTGACGATCGTCGAGTGGTCTACGTGGAGACCACCGTGGGCGAGCTGTTCTTGGACAAACCCACCGAGGTCACCACCTCCGCACGCGCTTTCGAGAGCCTGCTGGGCTTCGCGTTGAGTGTGAAAGAATCCCGTGAGCTGATGGAGAAGTACGTCGAGGAGTACTCGTGAGGATCAAATCGAGCTTCAGCGGGCAGCAAGGGGATTGCGTGGAGGTGGAGCGGGTTGGCGACGAGTTCCACGTCACGGACAGCAAGCACCCCGAGCGTCCCGCCCACGTGTACACCCGTGGGGAGTGGCGTGCGTTCCTCCAGGGTGCACGTAACGGCGAGTTCGACTTCGACGTGTTCGATGAAGAGGGCGTTCAGGCCTGACATCCGGACCGAACAGGGCGGGGCATCCGAATAGGTGCCCCGCCCTCGTCTATCTCACCGCGAGGTAGACGACGAAGTTGTACCAGCGGAACACTTCGTCCACCCGGGAGAACCCGGCTTTGAGCAGTGCGTCGCGATTCTCCGAGACTCGGTACGGAACGAGGACGTTCTCCAGGGCTTCGCGCTTCTTGGCGATCTCGGTCCGGGAGTAGCCGCTGCGCTCCTTGTAGTCGTGGTAGAGGTCGATGTAGACCCGGGAGAGGTCGTTGTCGTCCCCGAGCACCTTCTCCCCCAGCAGTAACGCCCCGCCTGGTTCGATGGACGCACAGATCTTCGCCAGGACCGCGTCACGCTGAGGCGGTCGCACGAATTGCAGAGTGAAGAGCATGATGACGACTCGTGCCCCGGGAAGATCCGGCAGACATTCCACCGAATCCTCAAGGATGTCGATCTCGTGGCCGAGGCCCTCCGCTCGGATCTTCTCCCAACACCGTGCCCGCATCGCGGCTGAAGGCTCCACACCCACGAACCTCACTCGTGTCTTCGGGGATATCGCCTGCATCAGTCGAAGCAATGTGTTCCCCGTGGAGGAACCCACGTCATAGACGGTCCCACCCTCCTCTTCGAGAAAACTTCGGCTGAGCTCAACGGACATCCTCTGGATCTCTTCGTAGAACGGGATGCTGCGGTCCAGCATGTCGTCGAAGACGTCCGCCACACCCTCATCGAAGACGAAGTCGCCCACCCGGGTCCGGTCCACGAAGATCTCGTCACGCATCGCGCCCCCTCTCCAGGACCATGACCAGGAAGTACGGGATGCGGCTCGACTTGTCGAAGATGACGGGATCTCGTTCCGCGATCAGCTCGTCGGGCTCCGGTTCCAGTACTCGACGCATGAGAAACCCCTGGCCGATGAACTCTTCGAAGTACCTGGACAGCGTCCGGTGGTGCGTTCGGATCCCTTGGATCCTGACCTCGCCGTGCCGGTCCTCTCGATCCTTCAGGCATTCCCCCTCGACGAAGTAGTCATCGACGACGTAGTGCCGGTACTCCCACCCTTGTGGGCCGGGGACCTTGTACCAACCGCCGCGATCCTTCATCGGATGTGGGATCGACAGCACGAGACGGCCCCCGGGTTTGAGTGCTGTGCGAAGACTCCGAACACTGGCCGGCAGATCGGCGATGTGGTCCAAGACGTTGAGGCAACAAATGGTGTCGTAGCGTCCTTCAGCCTCGATGAGGACCTCCAGACCGGCGCGGTGCACCTCAACGCGTTCCCCCCACCCTTGGACACGGTCACGAAGGATCCGCTCCATCGCCCCATCTGGCTCATAAGCGTCAACGTTCGCTCCCAGAGCCACGAGTCGGTCCGTGACCTGACCGGAGCCCGCGCCGACGTCCGCGACCCAAGGTGAACGTCGGCCGGACGGTCGGCGGACAGTAGAACGATGTCCGATCGCGCGGCCACCCGTCCCGCCAGATCGGAAGAAGTGAACGATTCGGGGATCGTGACTACTTCCAGATCCGAACGGAGTTCAAGCAGCCTTTCCGCCGCGACGTCGACCTTGAGTCGGCCGACGTCCTTCTCCTTGAAGAGCGTTTGCCGGGTGAGGTTGGACAACTCCACCACGTCACCGTCCGACATCACCAGACGTCCGACCCCGGCGGCGGCCAGATGCGTCGCCACATGGGTACCTATTCCACCCATACCCACCAGACCCACCGTGACCTCGGAGAGCCGCTCCTGCGCACCCTCGTCGACCCCCATGAGCTGAAAGAAAAGACCGTGGCGGTCGTACCGGCCACGGTCTTCGGGTGCGGGGACAAGGACACGGGCCTGTTCCAGGTCAGCGATCACCGCTGTGGATTCGGCCCGTGTCCAGCCGGAAAGCTCGGCTGCCGCCTCTACCAGTCCTTCACGCTCCCTTGGCCGAATACAGCCTTGGAGCAACGAGATGAGGAACTCGGGTGGCTCCTCAAGGTGCCACGCGTTCGGTGGAAGGGTCCCTATGCGGAGACCACCATCGGTTCGACGAATCGAGAGGTAGGGCGGCAGCCAAAGCTTCATTTAACTCCCTTTTTTGTCTCCCTGAGGGATGACCGTGCGGATGTGCACGTCACTCAACTGCTTCTCCGAGACGGCCGCCGGGGCGCCCATCATCAGGTCCTGGGCGTTCTGGTTGAGCGGGAAGGCGATGGTTTCACGGATGTTGGGCTCATCGGCCAGCAACATGACGATCCGGTCGATGCCGGGAGCGATGCCACCGTGGGGCGGAGCACCGAACTTCAGGGCCTTGAGCATGCCGCCGAACTCGGCTTCGACGGCGTCCTTGTCGTAGCCGGCGATCTCGAACGCCTCGTACATGATCTCGGGCGAGTGGTTCCGGATCGCGCCGGAGGAGAGCTCCACACCGTTGCAGACGATGTCGTACTGCCAGGCCAGAATGTCCAGCGGGTCCTTGTTGAGCAACGCGTCCATCCCGCCCTGTGGCATGGAGAACGGGTTGTGGCTGAACTCGATGTCGCCCTCGTCGGAGCGCTCGAACATCGGGAAGTCCACGATCCAGCAGAAGCGGTAGACCTTCTCCTCCGCCAGGCCCGCGCGCTTACCGGCCTCGACACGGACCGGAGCCATGATCCGGTTGATCTCGGCCTCGTCCTCACTGGCGCAGAAGAACAGGCCATAGCCGGGACCGGCGCCGAGGGTGGTCAACAGTTCGTCGGAGATTTCGGTGACGAACTTGGCGATGGGACCGGTGAGTTCGTTGTTCTCCCCGACCTTGAGCCAGGCCAGTCCCTTGGCGCCCTGTTCGACGGCGAAGTCGCCGATGCCGTCGTAGAACTTGCGCGGCTGCCCGCCCACGTCCGGCACGGCCAGGGCACGGACCTTCTTGCCGGCGAAGGCGCGGAAATCGGTCTTGTCGAAGAGCGCGGTGACGTCGAGCATCTTCATCGGCACTCGCAGGTCCGGCTTGTCGGTGCCGTACCACTCCAGGGCATCCCGGTAGGCGATGCGCGGGTAGGGAGAAGTGATCTCCCAACCCGTGGAGAACTCGCGGAAGACGTCGGTCATGACCTTCTCGATCACCTCGAAGACGTCCTCCTGTTCGACGAAGCTCATCTCGACGTCGAGCTGGTAGAACTCACCGGGCGAACGGTCCGCGCGGCTGTCCTCGTCACGGAAGCAGGGGGCGATCTGGAAGTATCGGTCGAACCCGGCGATCATGAGTAGCTGCTTGAACTGCTGCGGCGCTTGGGGCAGGGCGAAGAACTCACCGGGGTGAAGGCGCGAGGGGACCAGGAAGTCACGAGCGCCCTCAGGGCTGGAGCTGGTGAGGATCGGGGTCTGGAACTCGTTGAAGCCCAGGTCCGTCATCTTCTTACGGATGGCGGCCACCACCTGCGAACGCAGCATGACGTTGCGGTGCATCCGCTCACGACGCAGATCCAGGAAGCGGTAGGTCAGGCGACGCTCTTCGGAGGTGTTGTCCTCGGGGAAGACCGTGAGGGGAAGCTCCTCGGTCGTTCCAAGGATCTCCACCTCCGCCGCCTCGATCTCGATCTCACCGGTGGGCAGGTTCGGGTTGACGTTCTCGGCGCTTCGCGCGGAGACCTGACCCGTGACCTGGATCACCGACTCCTTGGAGATGCGGCTGAGTTCCTCGAACACCGGGGATTCGGGGCGAGCCATGAGCTGCGTGACGCCGTAGTGGTCGCGCAGGTCGACGAAGAGCAGACCACCGAGATCCCGGCGGTTGTGCACCCAGCCAGAAAGGCGCACCTGCTGCCCGACGTGCTCCTTACGGAGCTGACCACACGAATGAGTCCTGTAACGATGCATGAGTTACCAAGTCCACTAACTACACGGCTGGGTGAGGATGCCGGGGAGCCCGCGGCCGGGCCCGGCTGAAGGCATGGCATGCCCTTGAACAACTGGGATCCTACCGCCAACCACGCCCCCTGGCCTCCTGGTTCGAGTGGCACACGGACCCCCGAAGGCTCGGGGCCCGATCCCGGCCGCTAGTTGGCGACCACGGTGGTGCTGCCCTTGACCTTGCGGACCGGGGTCATCGAGATACGGCGCATGCGGCTCTCCTCCGACTGTCTCGAACACCGCCGGGATCGAGCGAGGCGTAAGACCGGGTCAACCGGCGATATCGCGCAGGTAGGGGTTGGTGGCGCGCTCGCGCTCCACCGTGGTGGCCGGGCCGTGCCCGGGCAGGATCCGGGTGGCGTCGGGGCGGTTCAGAACGGCGCTGCTCAGGCTGCGGTTCATCGCCTCGGTGCTGCCGCCGGGAAAATCGGTACGGCCGATGGATCCGGCGAAGACCAGATCACCGGCGAACATGACCGGCTCCCCGTCCTCGGCGGTCACCGTGTAGACCACCGAGCCCGGGGTGTGGCCGGGGGTGTGCTCGACACCGAACTCCACCCCGGCCAGGGTGAGGCTCTGACCGCCCTCGACCTCACGCAGGTCGGCCGGGACCGGATAGGGCCCCGGGCCCAGCAGCATCTGCAACTGGGCGGCGAAACCGGCGTCCACTCCGGCTGCGGGCTCGGAGAGCAGACCGTGGTCGTCGGCGTGCAGGTACACCGGGGCTCCATGGGTCTCACCGAGTTCGGTGGCCGACCACACGTGGTCGAAGTGCCCGTGTGTGAGCAGGATCGCGGCCGGGGTCAGGTCGTGCTCGGCCAGGACCTTGTCCACCTGGGCGGTGGCCCCCTGGCCGGGGTCCACGATGACGCAATCGCCGCCCGGGGCCGGTGCGAGCACGTAGCAGTTCGCGGCGAGGGGCCCGGTGGGGAGAGCGGCGATGAGCACGGCGGTGGTCGTCCTGTTCGTGGAGCGTTCGTGGTCTGTGCGTGGTCGGCCCGGACACGGGTGCCACGGACCTGTCCAGGAGAGCCTACCGAGAGCGAGGAGGGGCGGCGAACCGAAAAGCACATATGAGAAGGCGTTTGATCACCATTCGATCACCCCGCACGCCCGGGCTCTTTGCCAAAGCGCGTGGTAATGCCATATTGGTCACCGTCGTCGTGTCGTGTCGGGCCGCGCGACCTGCGTCTCTTTTCCGAGGCGGCGGGATCGGACCGACCGGACGAGGACGAAAGCAGACCCGAAAGATCTGCTCACACGTTGAACACGGCGCGTCGTTGTCCGCCGGAGCGTGGGGATATCGTGCAGGACACGGTGGCCTTCCCCTCACGCAGAGGCCCGGACGCCGCCGCGACGACCCGAACCCGGCCCCGCCCGGCCCGGTTCACGACAGCAGGAGGACACGGTGACCACGGACCCTTGGGGCCGCGTAGACGACGACGGCACGGTCTATGTGCGCACAGGTGATGGCGAGAGGGTCGTCGGATCGTGGCAGGCGGGTGCTCCGGAGGAGGCTCTCGCCTTCTACCGGAACAAGTACGACGCCCTGGTGACCCAGGTGGGGTTGCTGGAGAAGCGGCTTCGCAGCACCGACCTGTCGGCCTCCGCCGCGATGAGCAGCATCGACAAGCTCCGTGACTCGATCAAGGACGCCAACGTCGTCGGTGACCTGGACTCGCTGATGAAGCGCCTGGACAAGCTGTCCGGCCGCGCTGAGGAGCGCAAGGTCGAGCAGAAGCAGGCCCAGGAGCAGGCCCGCGGCCAGGCCCGCCAGGTCAAGGAGCGCATCGTCGCAGAGGCCGAGCGCGTCGCCGCCGAGACGACCCACTGGAAGTCCGGTGGCGAGCGCATGCTCCAGCTGATCGAGGAGTGGAAGAAGGCCCCTCGGGCCGACCGCCCCACCGAGCAGGCGCTGTGGAAGCGCATGTCGGCGGCACGCAACTCCTTCTCCAAGCGGCGCAAGGCCTACTTCGCCAACCTGGACCAGCAGCGCGAAGGGGTGCGCTCCGACAAGGAGCAGATCGTCGCCGAGGCCGAGGCTCTGTCGAGTTCCACCGAGTGGGGGCCCACCGCCCGCGCCTACCGGGACCTGATGCAGCGTTGGAAGGCCAGCGGCCGCGCCGACCGGACGAGCGAGGACAAGCTGTGGGCGCGTTTCAAGGCCGCCCAGGACACCTTCTTCGACGCGCGCAACGCCACCTTCGCCGAGCGTGACGCCGAACTGAGGGTCAACGCCGACGCCAAGGAGAAGATCCTGGCCGAGGCCAAGGCGGAGATCCCCGGCATCTCGAACCCGCGTCGTGCACGCGCCCGGCTGCGTGACTTCCAGGAGGCCTGGGAGGAGGCGGGTGAGCTGCCGCGCGACACCCGCGACAAGTTGGAGGGCGCTTTCCGGCAGATCGAGGACGGTGTGCGCCGGGCCGAGGAGGCCGAGTGGGACCGCACCAACCCCGAGGCCCGCGCTCGCGCCAAGGACACCGTCGACCAGCTGTCGACGGCGATCCAGGGCCTGGAGGCCAAGCTGGAGAAGGCTCGGGCCGCCGGTGACGAGCGTCGGATCAAGGAGAACGAGGCCGCCCTGGAGGCACGTCGTTCCTGGCTCGCCGAGGCCGAGAAGGCCCTCGACGACATGAGCTGAGGCACCTCACCGCGAGGACACGCGAACGGGCCGCGCCCCCTCTCACCGGGGGTGCGGCCCGTTCTCGTTTGCGGTGTTCGGGAAGCGTTCTCTAGTCGCGCTGCTTCTCGGGGCCTCGACGGCGTCCCAGGAACATCGCGCCGATACCGGCGACGGAGGTCAACAGCCCGCCCAGTGCCGGGATCGCCACGGAGGCTCCGGTCTGTGCGAGAACCGGCTTCTCCGGTTCGGGCTCGGGCTCCGGCTCCGGTTCGGGCTCCGGTTCGGGCTCCGGCTCGGGCTCCGGCTCGGGCTCCGGCTCCGGCTCGGGCTCCGGCTCCGGCTCGGGCTCCGGCTCGGGCTCCGGTTCAGGCTCGGGCTCGGGCTCGGGCTCGGGCTCCGGTTCAGGCTCGGGCTCCGGTTCAGGCTCGGGCTCGGGCTCCGGTTCAGGCTCAGGCTCCGGTTCAGGCTCGGGCTCGGGGTAGTACCCCTCGTAACCGCCGTCCCCGTTCTCTTCCCGACTCTCTTTTTGGGCGCCTTGGGACTCGGAGTCCCGCACCGAGCGATCGGTTTGAAGATCGTCCGGTTCCGCCTCGACCGATTCCCGCTCTGGGAACGTGTTCGCGGTCTCCGAGGGTGACTCGATCCGAACCCGGTCCAGGACGTCCTTCTCCACCGGGTCCAGTGGTCGGGTACTCGGCCGCTCGACATACTCGACGTCGTCGGCGAGCACCGGGGTCGTCCCCCACAAGAGGGGTACGACGATCACGGTGCCGACGGAGACGGCCGCCATTCGGATCAGACTGCGAGCACCAACCGTGGTCTTGAACGCCTCGGACACGTACTTAGAGCAACAATTCATACACAGATCGTGCTATATCGACTACCCAGAGCAACGACCATTCGGTCAAGCGTACGGAAAACCGGGTAAATCCATCGATCGGTTCGCCCCACCCCTCAGCGGTGTGAGTCCAGGTGGAAGACGGGCGCGTGGCCGGGGGTGGTCCCGACCTCGGGTGTGGGCTCCGGGGTGTGGTCGTTGGGCGGTTCCGGTTCGACCCGTGGCCGGCGTGTACCCCGGTAGCGCAGGTAACCGCCGACGCCCGTGGCCAGGGCCACCACCAGCGCCACGCCGGCGGCCACCCAGACCGGGGGCGGCTCATGGTGCACTCGGTGGACGCTGGCGGTACAGGAGGCGAGTCGCGCGTCGGCGGCGGGGCGCATGCAGACGGTGGAGACCGGTTGTACGCCACGCTCGGGCAGGGCGGTGACCTCGGCGGTCACGGTGAGGACGTCGCGCTGTCCCGGCTCCAGTGGACGCTCCCACACGGCCCGGCCCTCCTCGACGCCTTCGGGGGCCCCGGAGACGTAACGCAGCGACTTCGGTAGGAACTGCACGATCTGGGCGTCGGGTACGGCCTCGTAGCCGGCGTTGCGCACCCTGATGGTGTACTCGACCCGGTCACCGACCTGGAGTCGTTCCTCGGAGCGCTCGCCGACGGTGACGTGCAGACTCCCCGCTCCGGGCACCGGCCCCTCCTCGTCCGGGGCCGGTTGCCCGGGAAGAGCGATCAGTGCGGCCAGTCCGACCGCGGACACCGCCGATGACACGGCCATGGTGTTCTCCCTCGCGAAGCATCACGTCGATGACTCAAAGCACCTATTTTGTAACACTGTGTAGTCGTCGAGTGTGGGAGGCATGCAGGGAAATGTCCGCGGACGCGACGAGGGGGCGTGTGACCGCGACCGGTCACACGCCCCCTCGGGGAGCCCTAGGCGCCGACGAAGGACCGCAGCGCGGCGGCCCGGTCGGTGCTCTCCCAGGTGAACTCCTTGAGCTCACGGCCGAAGTGACCGTAGGCGGCGGTGTTGGAGTAGATCGGACGCAGCAGGTCCAGGTCGCGCACGATGGCGGCCGGACGCAGGTCGAAGACCTCCTTGACGGCCTTCTCGATCAGCTCCGGGGCGACCCGCTCGGTACCGAAGGTCTCCAGGAACACGCCGACCGGGTGCGCCTTGCCGATCGCGTAGGCCACCTGGACCTCCACGCGCTCGGCCAGTTCGGCGGCGACGATGTTCTTGGCGACCCAGCGGGTGGCGTAGGCGGCCGAACGGTCCACCTTCGACGGGTCCTTGCCGGAGAAGGCGCCGCCTCCATGGCGGGCGTAGCCGCCGTAGGTGTCGACGATGATCTTGCGGCCGGTCAGACCGGCGTCGCCCATCGGGCCGCCGATCTCGAAGCGACCGGTCGGGTTGACCAGGAGGCGGTAGTCGTCGGAGTCCAGGCCGTAGGCGGCCACGACCGGTTCGATGACGTGCTCCCGGATGTCCGGGGTCAGCATCTCCTCAAGGTTGATGTCGGCGGAGTGCTGGCTGGAGACCACCACGGTGTCCAGCCGGACCGGGGTCTGGCCCTCGTATTCGACGGTGACCTGGGTCTTGCCATCGGGGCGCAGGTAGGGCACCGTGCCGTCCCGCCGAACACTCGCGAGCCGCTCCGAGAGCGCGTGCGCCAGTTTGATGGGCAACGGCATGAGCTCGGGGGTCTCACGGTTGGCGTAGCCGAACATCAGACCCTGGTCGCCCGCGCCCTGACGGTCGAGGGCGTCCTCTTCGTTCTCGACACGCGCCTCGTAGGCGGTGTCGACGCCCTGGGCGATGTCGGGGGACTGCGCGTCGATGGAGACGTTGACCCCGCAGGAGTCACCATCGAACCCCTTGGCGGAGGAGTCGTATCCGATCTGGAGGATCTTCTCGCGCACGATGGCGGGGATGTCGACGTAGGTCTGAGTGGTGACCTCACCCGCGATGTGGACCTGACCGGTGGTGATCAGCGTCTCGACCGCGACCCGGCTGCCGGGGTCGGTGGTGAGCATCGCGTCGAGGATCGCGTCACTGATCTGGTCGGCCATCTTGTCGGGATGGCCTTCGGTGACGGACTCGGAGGTGAAAAGGCGGCGGGACACGTTGCGTGACTCCTTGCAGCGGCTGCTGGCTGACATGGTCGGTGCGGTCCGGCTCGCCCCGGCTTCGCGCCGAGGGCGGTCAATGCCGACCGACGGGGTTGGTTATTCGTCCACTGTAACGGGACCAGTGGGGACGGTCGCCCGTTGGTCGACCTGGCAGGTCGCACACAGGGCCCGTTCGAAGTGTGACGTACTCGGCGGTAGGAATCTAGCGTAACGACATGGGGATTTTCACGCGTCCACCTCGAAGGAGACCGGATTCCCACCGGTGTTCGAGCACGCCCTCTCTCAGGGGGTCCGCCCCGGCGAACGTTCCACCACCAGGTCCCACACACGGTCGGCGAGGTCCTCCTTGGGACCGGTGGGGATGTCCACCACGGTGCCGTCGGCGCCCAGGACGGTCGCCTGGTTGTCCTCGGTGCCGAAGGCGCGTCCACCACCGACCTGGTTGACCACGAGCAGGTCGCAACCCTTGCGGGCCAGCTTGGCGCGGCCGTTGGCGATCACGTCGTCGGTCTCGGCGGCGAACCCCACGATGGTCTGGTCGGTGCCCTCCCTCTCCCGGGTGGTGACCAGACCGGCGAGGATGTCGGGGTTCTCGACCAGTTCGAGCGGGGCCGGGGCCGCGCCGGACTTCTTGATCTTGGACGCGGCGCTGTCGACCGGACGGAAGTCGGCGACGGCCGCGGTCATCACCACGATGTCCGCCGCCGCGCGTTCGGCCTCCATGGCCTCGGCCAGTTCCAGCGCCGAGGACACCCGCACCAGGCTCACGCCGGCCGGGTCGGGCAGGGAGACGTTGGCGGCCACCAGGGTGACGTCGGCGCCGCGCGCCGCGGCGGTGCGGGCCAGCGCGTAGCCCTGCCGTCCCGAGGAGTGGTTGCCGATGAAGCGCACCGGGTCGATGGCCTCGCGGGTACCGCCCGCGGAGATGAGCACGCGGCGACCGGCCAGGTCGGGTTCGGCGGTCCCACGACGCAGGACCAGGCGGGCGGCCTCGAACAGTTCGGCGGGTTCGGGGAGTCGACCTCGGCCGGTGTCGACGCCGGTCAGTCGGCCCACGGCCGGGTCGAGGACGATGGCGCCGCGCGAACGCAGCGTGGCCACGTTGGCCCGGGTGGCGGGGTGTTCCCACATCTCGGTGTGCATCGCCGGGGCGAACACGACCGGACAGCGGGCGGTGAGCAGGGTGTTGGTCAGCAGGTCGTCGGCGATCCCGGCGGCGGCCTTGGCCATGATGTCGGCGGTCGCCGGGGCGACGAACACCAGGTCCGCGGACTGGCCGATGCGCACGTGCGGAACCTCGTGCACCCGGTCCCACACACCGGTCTCGACGGGCTGCCCGGACAGGGCCGCCCAGGTGGGCTCTCCGACGAAGCGCAGGGCGGCTTCGGTGGGCACGACACGGACTCGGTGGCCGGACTCGGTCAGTCGGCGCAGGAGCTCGCAGATCTTGTAGGCGGCGATGCCACCGCCGACGCCGAGGACCACCTGGGGAACGTTCTCTGTGTCACTCACACCAGTTGTTCTACCAGGAGGCGCCCGTCGCACGCCCCTGGCGGGGTGTGCGACGGGCGCCGTGGTACTCGGGCACGTACTCGGGTCAGATGCCCTCGTAGGGCTCCGCGGTGAGCAGACCGGACTTGACCTCGCGCAGGGCGATGGACAGGGACTTCTCCTGGACCTGGGTCTCCACCAGCGGTCCGACGTACTCCAGCAGGCCCTCGCCCAGCTGGGCGTAGTAGGCGTTGATCTGGCGGGCCCGCTTCGAGGCCATGGTGACCAGGCTGTACTTGCTGTCCACCAGTTCCAGCAGGTCGTCGATCGGCGGGTTGGTGATGCCTTCGGCGACGGGCTCGGTACCAGCCACTTTGTTACCCCCAGGGACGGTCTCCGGCTCGTCGACAAGCCGTGACGTTGATTGGATGGAATGGTTCTCGGGGCCCGGTGAGGCGGGTGTGCGCCACCACCGATGTTCGGCGCGGCCGCTGTCACCCCAATTATCACACCTTGGGCGCGGTCATCAACGCTAGCAGCTCGTCGCACACGTCCTGTACGGACGTGTTGACCAGGGTCGTGTCGAATTCCTTCTCCGCGGCGAGTTCGACCTTGGCCACCTCCAGCCTGCGCTGGATGACCTCCTCGCTCTCGGTGCCGCGACCGGAGAGCCTGCGCACCAGCTCCTCCCAGGAGGGCGGGGCGAGGAAGACGTGCAGGGCGTCGGACATGGACTCGCGGACCTGTCGGGCGCCTTGGAGTTCGATCTCCAGCAGGACGGGGGTGCCGGAGTCCAGGCGTTCCTGGACCGGGCCACGCGGGGTGCCGTAGCGGTTGCCGGCGAACTCCGCCCATTCGAGCAGTTGGTTCTCGGCGACGAGGCGGTCGAACTCCTCGTCGGAGACGAAGTGGTACTGGACACCGTCGTGTTCGCCGGGGCGGGGGGCACGGGTGGTCACCGAGACCGACAGCCACACGTCGGGGTCGACCTCTCGCAGGTGCGCGACGACGGTGCTCTTGCCAACGCCCGAGGGTCCGGACAGCACGGTCAGCCGTTTCGCGACGGGGCGGGCGGGGTCCGCGTTCTGCGCAGGCATGTAGATCAGGATTCCATTCGGCGTGTTCGCCGCGCGGTGGGCCACCGGTCCGCCGGGACCGGCCAGGTCCGGCACGGTACCGCGCGGGCGGCTCACGCGGCCGCCGGTGGGCGGGCCGCGTACGGTCGCGGGAGATCCCTTTATACCACCGAGGCCGCGGCGCGATGGACGGAGTGTGACCTGGGGTCCACTCCTTGCCCGTCGGCCGCGGCCTCGGATCACGCTTCCCACCGATGAGACCCCACCGGATGCGGGGGCTCGTCACGCGTCTGTGGGGGACGCGACGTCCGGTGTTCGGCTATCTGCTCCGTACTTCCGAGCTACTTGGTGAGGTCACCGAACTCGCTCTCCAGGGCGGCACGCTGGTTGGTGCCCAGACCCCGGACACGGCGCGACTCAGCGATGTTGAGCCGCTCCATGATCTGCTTCGCGCGGACCTTGCCGACACCGGGGAGGGATTCCAGCAAAGCCGAAACCTTCATCTTGCCGATGACGTCGTCCTTGAGGCCGTTGGAAAGCACCTCGGACAGCGAGATGCCGCCGTTCTTCAGCTTGTTCTTGACCTCAGCGCGCTCTTTTCTGGCCTTGGCGGCTTTCTCGAGAGCCGCGCTGCGCTGCTCGGGTGTGAGGGGAGGAAGGGCCACGCCGGGTCACCTCGGATTTCTACTCGTTTGTAGAGGGCGGACGCCTGCGAAAGTTAGTAGGTCCGACCCCTGTTAGGCAACGTAAAGTGCCCTTTCAGAGGCTATTTCGTTGAAGGAACTACCCAGAGTAGTCGACCAATTGCGTGCAGGTACGAAAACCAGGACTTTCGTCCCGATTGCCGAGCAGGCGAAGCGCACGACCAGCGCAGGTCACACAGGGGTGACCCGGGTCACTCTTCGCCACGGCAATGGGGTTTCGGACACGCCTATTTGATCACCGTCTGTGACCCGCAACTGTGCGTGATGGGACGAATGCGAAGATCCGGAGGGCGATCCGTGCGGCCGGTTCCGGATCCGCGCAGCACAGCGGTTCCGGGACCGGCCACCGGATTTCAGACACGGGCCCCGGCACGCCGTACGGCCGCCGCGATGGAGGCCGCCGCCGCACCGGGGTCCGCGGCACGGGTGATCGGGCGACCGATGACGAGAAGGTCCGCCCCTGCCTCGATCGCCTCCTCCGGAGTCGCGACCCGGGACTGGTCACCCTTGTCCGCACCGGCCGGGCGCACGCCCGGCGTGATGAGGGTGATGTCCGGGCCCACCTCTGCGCGGACCGCCGCCACTTCCTGAGGCGAACACACCAGTGCGCGCGCTCCCGCGCCCACCGAGAGCGCCGCCAGGCGACGGACCGCGTCCCGTGCCGGACCGAGCAGCCCCACCTGCTCCAGATCCGTCTCGTTCATGGAGGTGAGCACCGTCACCGCCGCGATCTTGGTGTCCGGGGCGGCCTCGACCGCCGCTCGGACCATGTCCGCTCCCCCGCTCGCGTGCACGGTCAGGATCGAGGGCCGCAGCCCCGCCACGCTGCGCGCCGCACCGGCCACGGTGGCGGGGATGTCGTACAGCTTCAGGTCGAGGAAGACACCGACGCGGTTGGCCCCGCGTACGGCGCTGATCACCTCGGGCCCGTAGCGCAGGTACAGCTCCAGGCCCACCTTCACCGTGCTGACGTGCGGTGCGACGGCGGACGCCCAAGTGGCCGCGGTCTCGATGTCGCCGGCATCGATCGCGACGGCGATGGGCGCGGAAGGAGCGGTCATGTCGGTCTCTCCAATCGTGTGACCCGGCCGGAGCCCGGGGTCCGGCACTCGTCCGCCGTTCTTACGAACGTGCTTACGAATGCACATCCACTGTCATGTGCACACCGCATGGTGTGCGATTCCCTGGATCGAGCGCTTCATGCACCCGACCCGCGTCACTTCCCCGTAACGGCCTTCCAGTCGGCCGTAGGCGGCTGTTCCCCCTGATCCCTGCTCTGGATGCCGGGCGCGCCCGTTCAGCCACACAGAGCCATCTCAACGCTGTTCAGGCCGGTCAGGGCCTTGCCGCCCGGTGACCCGCGGATCACAACCCCGAGCGGTGCGCGGCGCCCACCAGATCCGAGGCCTTGGGCACCCCCAGAGTCTCCAGCGTCTCGGTGAACTCGCGCAGGACCCGAGTGCACGCGGAGGGGTCCGAGAAGTTCACCGTTCCCACCGCCACGGCGCTCGCGCCCGCCGCCATGAACTCCAACACGTCGGATCCGGTGCGCACACCCCCGACACCGACGATGGGCACGTCGGGGAAGGCCTCGTGGACCCGATAGACGCATCCCACGGCCAGCGGACGGATCGCCGGTCCGGAGAGTCCGCCCATCCCACCGGTCACCGCGGGACGCAACGTGCGGGTGTCCACGCTCATGCCCCGCAGGGTGTTGATCATGGTCAGTCCGTCGGCCCTGGCGCCGACGCAGGCCTCGGCCAGCTTCAGCACGTCCGGGACGTCCACCGCGATCTTGGCCAGCACGGGCAGATCGGATCGGGCGTGCGAGCGCACCGTCTGCACCACCGCGGCGGCCTGGGCCGGGTCGTCGGCGAAGTGTCGTCCGGCGGGGTCGGTCGGGTCGGGGCAGGACAGGTTCACCTCGATGGCGGCCACCCCTTCGGCGTCCGAGACCCGGCGGGCCAGCTCACCGAACTCCCCCACCCCCGAGCCCGCGATGGACACGATCGCCCGGCCGCCCCGGGACAGCAGCCACGGCAGGTCGCGTTCGAGGAACACGTCCACGCCGGGCCCCTGAAGGCCGATGGTGCTCAGCATCCCGCTGGGGGTCTCCGCCATACGCGGGGCCGGGCGGCCCGCCCGCGGCTCCAACATCAAGGACTTGGTGGTGATGGCGCCGATCTCCGCCACGTCGAAGAATTGCGCCAGCTCCCGTCCCGAGCCCGCACACCCGGCGGCGGTCACCACCGGGTTGGGGAGTTCCAGGGATCCGAGTCGGGTCCTGAGGTCTGCGTTCACGTGTCTTCGCTCGCTCGTGGTCGCCCGGACGACCCGCGCCCGGGACCTGGGGTGACTCATCATTGCCGGTCAGGCGATGTCACGGGTCGACTCCGCCGTGCCGGCGGCCCCCGACCCCTTCCAACCGGGTGCGCCCAAGGCGTCGAAGGGGATGGTGCCCACGTCGTCGAACCGCACCCGTTCGCCCCGGAAGACGGGGCCGTCCACGCAGGACCGCACCATCCGCGTGATCCCGTCCTCTCCCACCACCGGGATCACACAGGTCATGCAGATCCCGATGCCGCAGGCCATGGTCTCCTCGACCGCGACCTGCACGGGGACGCCGTGCTTGCCGGCCACCTGGGTGACGGCGCGCAGCATCGGCATGGGTCCACAGGCGTACACGGCGTCGGAGCGGGCGTCCTCGATCACCCGACCGAGGACGTCGGTGACCCGTCCGCGGGTACCGAAGGAACCGTCGTCGGTGGTGAACTCCGCGGTCTCCGCGATCCGGCGGGCGGTGATCGCGCTGAACACCCGATCGGCCGAGGCACCGCCCAGGACGAAGTCCACCCGGCAGCCGCGCCGACGCAGCGACTGCGCCAGTGGGAACAGCGGGGCGCTCCCCGATCCCCCGCCCACCAGCACGCAGTTGACGGGATCCCGGGGCAGGGGGAAGGGCCGACCCAGCGGGCCCACCACGTCGAGCAGGTCGCGCGATCTTCGTTCGGCCAGCCAGGCGGTGCCGGTACCGCGCACCGCGAACAGGAACTCCACGGTTCCGCCGTAGTCGGGTTTGACGTCGTGGATGGCGAAGGGGCGACGCAGCAACGTGCTGGAATGGTCGCCGCCCACCGTCACCGAGACGAACTGCCCGGAACGGAAGCGCTCGGCTATACCCGGGGCGACGACGGTGATGGCGTAGTAGGCGTCCACCCTGCGCACGTTCAGCACGGGGCACCTGACCTGCACCGGTCCGTTGTCGCTCATCTGTGGTGGCAGCCTCTCTGGACTCGCGGCGGTACGGTCCGGGTGCCGCGGGGGTGTTCCCACGGCACCCGGACGCTCCGCTACAGCCTAGGAGTCCTCGCGACTCGCCGTGAGCGCTCGGGCGTGCTCCTGCAAGGAGCGCACCCCCACGTCCCCGCGCACACCGGCCTCGATGGCCTGCACCGCGGCGGCCAGACCCTGGACCGTGGTGACGCTGGGAACGTTCCGGACGATCGCGGCGGTACGGATCTCGTAGCCGTCCAGACGTGGTCCGGCCTGCCCGGCGCTGCCGAACGGGGTGTTGACGATGAGGTCGACCTCCCCGTCGTGGATGAGCTGCACGATGGTGCGCTCGCCGTCGGGGCCGGGGCCCGCGCTGTGCTTGCGCACCACGGTGGCGCGCACGCCGTTGCGGCGCAGGACGACGGCGGTGCCCTCGGTGGCCAGGATCTCCAGGCCGAGGTCGGCCAGGCGCTTGACCGGGAAGATCATCGAGCGCTTGTCCCGGTTGGCGACCGACACGAACACCTTGCCCCGGGTGGGCATCGAGCTGTTGACCGCGAGCTGGGACTTGGCGAAGGCCGCCCCGAACTCCACGTCCAGGCCCATGACCTCACCGGTGGAGCGCATCTCCGGGCCGAGGATGGTGTCGACGCCCTCACCGTGCTTGTCGATGAAGCGGTTGAACGGCATCACCGCCTCCTTGACGGAGACCGGTGCGTCGGCGGGCAGGTCGCCACCGTCGCCCTTGGAGGGCAGCATGCCCTCGGCGCGCAGTTCGGCGATGCTGCTGCCGGCCATGACCCGGGCGGCGGCCTTGGCCAGCGGGACCGCGGTGGCCTTGGACACGAACGGCACCGTCCGGGAGGCGCGCGGGTTGGCCTCCAGGACGTTGAGGACGCCCGAGGCGAGCGCGTACTGGACGTTGAGCAGTCCCCGCACCCCGGTGCCGCGGGCGATGGCCTCGGTGGAGTAGCGGATGCGCTCGATGTCCTCGCTGCCCAGCGTGATGGAGGGCAGGGTGCACGCGGAGTCGCCGGAGTGGATGCCGGCCTCCTCGATGTGCTCCATGACGCCGCCCAGGTAGAGGTCCTTGCCGTCGTAGAGGGCGTCGACGTCGATCTCGATGGCGTCGTCGAGGAAGCGGTCGATCAGCACCGGGTGTTCGGGGCTGACCTCGGCGTTGCGCTCGATGTAGTCGGCGAGCATCGCCTCGCTGTAGACGATCTCCATGCCGCGGCCGCCCAGCACGTAGGAGGGTCGGACCATGACCGGGTAGCCGATCTCGTCGGCCGCGACCTTGGCCTGCTCGAAGGAGTAGGCGGTGCCGTACTTGGGCGCGGGGAGGCCGGCGGCGTCCAGGACCTTGCCGAACTCGCCGCGGTCCTCGGCCAGGTCGATGGCCTCCGGGCTGGTGCCGATGATGGGCACTCCGGCGTCCTTGAGACGTCGGGCCAGGCCCAGCGGGGTCTGACCGCCGAGCTGGACGATGACCCCGACGACCGGTCCGGCGGCCTGCTCGGCGCGCACGACCTCCAGGACGTCCTCCAGTGTGAGCGGCTCGAAGTAGAGCCGGTCGCTGGTGTCGTAGTCGGTGGAGACGGTCTCGGGGTTGCAGTTGACCATGACGGTCTCGAACCCGGCGTCGGAGAGCGCGAAGGAGGCGTGGACGCAGGAGTAGTCGAACTCCACGCCCTGGCCGATGCGGTTGGGTCCCGATCCCAGGATGATGATCTTGGGCTTGTCCCCGGTGGGGACCTCGGTCTCCTCGTCGTAGCTGGAGTACAGGTACGGCGTCTCGGCCTCGAACTCGGCGGCGCAGGTGTCCACGGTCAGGTAGACGGGGTGGATGCCCAGGGCGTGTCGGAGTTCGCGCACGACGTCCTCGGACTTGCCGGTGATCTCACCGATCTGGAGGTCGGAGAAGCCGAGTCCCTTCACCTCGCGCAGCAGCGCGGCGTCGAGTTTGGACGCGGCGGCCAGGGTGCGCGCGGCCTCCTCCAGACGCAGCATCTGGTCCAGGAACCACGGGTCGATCCTGGTGGACTCGTGCAGTTCCTCGACGGTGGCCCCGGCGCGCAGGGCCTGCTGGACCTGGCGCAGACGGTGCTCGGTGGGTCGGGCGGCCTCGCGCACGAGATCGTCCTTGTCGCCGGGCTCGCCCGCCCAGGTCAGGCCCACCCCGGACTTCTCCAGGGAGCGCATGGCCTTCTGGAGCGCCTCAGGGAAGGATCGGCCCATCGCCATGGCCTCGCCCACCGACTTCATGGTGGTGGTCAGGCCGGGGTCGGCGCCGGGGAACTTCTCGAAGGCGAAGCGGGGCACCTTGACCACGACGTAGTCGAGCGTGGGCTCGAAGCTGGCCGGGGTCTCCTTGGTGATGTCGTTGGGGATCTCGTCCATCGTGTAGCCGATGGCGAGCTTGGCGGCGATCTTGGCGATCGGGAAGCCGGTGGCCTTGGAGGCCAGGGCCGAGGAACGGGACACCCGCGGGTTCATCTCGATGACGATGATCCGGCCGGTCTCGGGGTGGACGGCGAACTGGATGTTGCAGCCGCCGGTGTCCACGCCGACCTCGCGGATGACCGCGATGCCGATGTCGCGGAGTTCCTGGTACTCGCGATCGGTCAGGGTCATGGCGGGGGCCACGGTGATGGAGTCACCGGTGTGCACGCCCATGGGGTCGAGGTTCTCGATGGAGCAGACGACGACCACGTTGTCCTTGGCGTCGCGCATCAGCTCCAGCTCGTACTCCTTCCAACCGAGGATGGACTCCTCCAGGAGCACCTCGGTGGTCGGGGAGAGAGCCAGTCCCTGGCCGGCGATGCGGCGCAGATCGTTCTCATCGTGGGCGAAGCCGGAGCCGGCGCCGCCCATGGTGAAGGAGGGGCGGACCACCACGGGGTAGTTCAGGTCCTCGGCGGCGTCCAGGCACTCTTGGATGGTGTGGCAGATGCGCGAACGCGCGGACTCGCCGCCGATGCGCTCCACGATGCCCTTGAAGGTCTCGCGGTCCTCACCGGACTGGATGGCCTCGATGTTGGCGCCGATGAGTTCGACGTCGTACTTGGCCAGGATCCCGGCCTCGTCCAGGGCCACGGCGGCGTTGAGCGCGGTCTGTCCGCCCAGCGTCGGCAGGAGCGCGTCGGGGCGTTCCTTGGCGATGATCTTCTCGATCATCCCGGTGGTGATCGGCTCGACGTAGGTGGCGTCGGCGATCTCGGGGTCGGTCATGATCGTGGCCGGGTTGGAGTTGACCAGGATGACCCGGAGGCCCTCGGCCTTGAGGACGCGACAGGCCTGGGTACCCGAGTAGTCGAACTCGGCCGCCTGCCCGATCACGATCGGGCCGGAGCCGATCACGAGGACGGATGAAAGGTCACTACGGCGCGGCATGCTCTGTACCTCTTACTACTTGGCAGCCGGTGCGGGCTGGGCGGACATCAGGTCGACGAACTCGTCGAAGAGATCGGCGGCGTCGTGGGGGCCCGCGGCGGCCTCCGGGTGGAACTGGACGCTGAACACGGGGCGGTCCAGCAACCGCAGGCCCTCGACGACCTGGTCGTTGAGGCCGATATGGCTGACCTCGGCCCGGCCGTAGGGGGTGTCGAACGGGATGTCGAGCGGTGCGTCCACGGCGAAACCGTGGTTCTGGCTGGTGATCGCCACCTTCTTGGTACGGGTGTCGATGACCGGCTGGTTGGCGCCTCGGTGCCCGAAGGGCAGCTTGTAGGTGCCAAGGCCCAGGGCGCGGCCCAGGATCTGGTTGCCGAAGCAGATGCCGAAGAGCGGCTTGTCGGCGTCCAGGATCCCTCGCATGGCCTTCACGGGTCCGTCGGCGGCCGCGGGGTCGCCGGGGCCGTTGCTGAAGAAGACGCCGTCCGGGTCCAGGGCGAGGATGTCCTCGGCGGTGGTGGAGGAGGGCACCACGGTGACCCGGCAGCCCCGCTCGGTCAGGCGCTGGGGCGTCATGGACTTGATGCCCAGGTCGACGGCGACGACGTGGTGTCGGGCCTCGACGCCCTCGGGCGGCAGGATCTCGTAGGCGGTGTCGGTGCTGACCTGGCCCGCCAGGTCGGCGCCGGCCATGGGGGGCTGTTCGAGGACGCGCGCGAGCAGCGCCTTCGGGTCGGTCTCGACGCTGCTGATCGCGGCGCGCATCGCACCCTTGTCGCGCAGGTGGCGGGTGAGGGCGCGGGTCCCGGTCAGGGCGATGCCGACCACGTCCTGGCGGTGCATCTCGTCGTCCAGGGTGCCCTTCGAGCGCCAGCTGGAGGTGATGCGGGAGGGCTCGCGCACCACGAAGCCGGCGACCCAGATGCGGGTCGACTCGGGATCGTCGTCGTTGACCCCGGTGTTGCCGATGTGCGGGGCGGTCATCACGACGATCTGGCGGTGGTAGGAGGGGTCTGTGAGCGTCTCCTGGTAGCCGGTCATACCGGTGTTGAAGACGGCCTCGCCGAAGGTCTCACCGACGGCGCCGAAGGATCGGCCGTGGAACACGCGACCGTCCTCGAGCACCAGAATCGCCGGTCCACCGATCTCCTCGGACACGTTTGCCCCCTCTGTCGTGCCAGGTCCGGCCTGGGCTTGGTAACTCACTTGATCTTCCCTTCCAGGACGGTCGGTGCGCCGCGCAGGAACGTGGCGATGATCCGACCGGGCAGGCTCATGCCGCGGAAGGGCGTGTTGCCGCTCTTGCCGACCATGGCGGCCGCGTCGACCTCGACGGGCGCGGCGGGGTCGTACAGAACGATGTTGGCGGGTTCGCCGACGGCGAGCTCACGACCGTGCCCGCCGACGCGACCGATGCGGGCGGGAGCGGTGGACATGCGGTCCGCGACCTGTTCCCAGGTGAGCAGACCGGTCTCGACCATGGTCCTGTGGACCACTCCGAGGGCGGTCTCCAGTCCGATCATGCCCATCGCGGCGGTGGACCATTCGGTCTCCTTGGCCTCGACCGGGTGGGGGGCGTGGTCGGTGGCCACGATGTCGATGGTGCCGTCGGCCAGTCCCTCGCGCAGCGCCTGGACGTCCTCGGCGGTGCGCAGCGGCGGGTTGACCTTGTAGACCGGGTCGTAGCTCTCGGCCAGGTCGTCGGTGAGGATCAGGTGGTGGGGGGTGACCTCCGCGGTGACGTCGCAGCCGCGTTCCTTGGCCCAACGGATGATGTCGACCGAGCCCTTGGTGGAGACGTGGCACACGTGCAGACGCGAGCCGACGTGCTGGGCGAGCAGGCAGTCGCGGGCGATGATCGCCTCCTCGGCGACCGCGGGCCAGCCGGGCAGGCCGAGGCGGTCCGAGACGCGACCCTCGTTCATCTGGGCGCCCTCGGTCAGGCGCGGTTCCTGGGCGTGCTGGGCGATGACGCCGTCGAAGGCCTTGACGTACTCCAGTGCGCGGCGCATGAGCAGCGCGTCGGAGACACAGATGCCGTCGTCGGAGAAGACCCGGACCCGGGCGGCGGAGTCGGCCATGGCGCCGATCTCGGAGAGCCGTTCGCCGGCCAGACCGACGGTGACGGCTCCGACCGGACGCACGTCGCAGTATCCGGCCTCCTCGCCCAGGCGCCAGACCTGCTCGACCACCCCGGCGGTGTCGGCGACGGGGTCGGTGTTGGCCATGGCGTGCACGGCGGTGTAGCCGCCCATCGCGGCGGCGCGGGAGCCGGAGGCGACGGTCTCGGCGTCCTCACGGCCGGGTTCGCGCAGGTGGGTGTGCAGGTCGACCAGGCCGGGAAGGGCGATCAGACCGGTGACGTCCACGACCTCTGCCCCGTCGGGGGTCGGCAGGTCGGGACCGATCGCGGTGATCTCGCCGTTCTCGAACAGCAGGTCGACCGGGTCATCACCGAGCGGGCGTGCGCCGCGGATCAGGTGGGTTCCCTGGTTTTCGGGCATGGAGATGTCGGCTTTCTCGTGTTCGTTGAAGTTCGTGGGCGGCGGGAGGGACCGACGAACGCGCGGTGGCGTGTTCGGGCACCCGTTCCGCTAGGAGCCGCCGAGCAGCAGGTAGAGCACGGCCATGCGCAGGCTGACACCGTTGGCGACCTGCTCGGTGACGGTGCAGCGGGGCGAGTCGGCGACCTCGGCGGAGATCTCCATGCCGCGCACCATCGGGCCCGGGTGCATGACGATGGCTTCCTGCGGCATCCGACTCAGGCGTTCGCCGTCCAGGCCGTAGTTGCGGCTGTATTCGCGCACTGAGGGGAAGAAGGAGTCGTGCATGCGCTCGGCCTGCACGCGCAGCATCATCACCACGTCGGACTTGGGCAGTACCTCGTCGAGGTCGTAGGAGATCTCGCAGGGCCAGGTGTGCACCGAGACCGGCAGCAGCGTGGGCGGGGCGACCAGGGTCACGTGCGCGCCCAGGGTGGTGAGCAGCAGGACGTTGGAGCGGGCGACCCGGCTGTGCAGGATGTCGCCGACCACGACCACGCGCAGCCCTTCGAGCCGGCCCAGACGCTCGCGCATGGTGAAGGCGTCCAGCAGCGCCTGGGTGGGGTGCTCGTGGGTGCCGTCGCCGGCGTTGAGCACGGAGCCGTCGACCCAGTTCGCCAGGCGGTGGGGCGCCCCGGAGGCGCTGTGTCGGATGACCACGCCGTCGGCGCCCATGGCCTGGAGGGTGAGCGCGGTGTCCTTGAGGCTCTCCCCCTTGGAGACGCTGGAGCCCTTGGCCGAGAAGTTGATGACGTCGGCGGACAGGCGTTTGGCTGCCAGTTCGAAGGAGGTGCGGGTACGGGTGGAGTCCTCGTAGAAGAGGTTGACCACGGTGCGACCGCGCAGGGTGGGGAGCTTCTTGACGGAGCGGTCCCCCACCTGGGCGAGTTCGCCGGCGGTGTCCAGGATGAGCGTGGCCTCGTCCCGATCGAGGTCACCGGCGGAGAGCAGGTGGCGCATCAAAGGTCCCCTTCCGTGTCCTCGGAGCGCTGGAGGGAACCGGGCCGCGTTCCTTCCTTGAGGGTGGCGGCGGGCGAGGGCCCGAGGAGGACGGCGTCGAGGCCGTCGCTCTCCCGCAGTTGGACGGTGACGCTCTCGCGAAGGGAGGTGGGCAGGTTCTTGCCCACGTAGTCGGCGCGGATCGGCAGTTCGCGGTGGCCGCGGTCGACGAGGACGGCGAGCTGAACGGCGCGGGGGCGGCCGAGGTCGCCGAGGGCGTCCAACGCGGCGCGCACGGTGCGGCCGGAGAAGAGGACGTCGTCGACGAGGACGACGACGCGGTCATCGAGGCCACCGGCGGGGATCTCGGTCTTGCCGAGGGCGCGGGCGGGAGCGAGCCGCAGGTCGTCGCGGTACATGGTGATGTCGAGGGAACCGGCGGGAACGTCGAGGTCCTCGACCCGCTCGATCCGTCGTGCCAGGCGTTCGGCGAGGGGGACGCCTCTGGAGGGGATGCCCAGGAGGGTGACGTCCTGGCCGCCCTTGGTGCGTTCGAGCACCTCGTGGGCGATCCGGGTCAGCGCCCGGTTGATCTCGTTGCCGTCGAGGACGGCTCGTGTGCCTTCGGGTACCTCGGGCACCGACGCGGGAGGTGCGGTCTCGTTGTCGTCCCGCGCGGGTTTTCGCGCATGCAAAGTAGTGACCCCTTCCCTGCCTCACAGAACAGGTCGTTAAAGGATGTCGATCGGGCCCACGCTACCAGCGAGGACTCCGGCACCTTCGGGCGCGCCCCCACCCCCGAAAGCACAAGTGTGATGCTCATCACATCACATGCCACGGATTGCCCAGCAAAGAGTATCCATTTCATGACACTCCGGAATCGCACCCAATCCGTGGGAAACACGAAATTCCCTGCAGGAGTGGGCTTTGCGACCCCCGAGAGCGCCCCACTCGTCCCGACCCCTCCACAAATGAGAGGCGTCTCACCTACGCACGGTTTGGCCACTGATTAGTCGCGTTTCACACCAACGGCTTGACCTGGACACCGACCCCCCTCTACCGTCACTGTCTGTAACCACTACCGGGTGGGGTTGCACCCCGTGACCATCCGCTGGACCGCCCAGGCGGCCCGCCGAGTACGAGCGGACGTCTCCCCCACTCACGCCAGCCACCGTCACGGCCGGGAGCGACAAAAAGATGCCATCCGAATACGCCAAGTCCCTCGGTGCGCGACTGCGTGCCATCCGCACCCAACAGGGCCTTTCCCTGCACGGAGTGGAGGAGAAGTCCCACGGACGCTGGAAGGCCGTCGTGGTGGGCTCCTACGAGCGCGGCGACCGCGCCGTCACCGTCCAGAAGCTGGCCGAGCTCGCCGACTTCTACGGCGTGCCGATGTCGGAGCTGCTGCCCGGCGGCGCCGCGCCCACTCCGCTCGGCCCGACACCCAAGTTGGTGATCGACCTGGAGCGTATGCAGCAGCTCCCGCAGGAGAAGGCCGGTCCTCTCTCCCGCTACGTCGCCACCATCCAGAGTCAGCGGGGTGACTACAACGGGCGGGTGCTGTCCATCCGCCAGGAGGACCTGCGCTCACTCGCGGTCATCTACGACAAGTCCCCAGGCGACCTCACCGAGGAGCTCATCAACTGGGGCGTCCTCGACCCCGAGGCCCGCCGCGCCGTCGACGCCTTCTGACCCCGGGCGCGAAACAAGCACGATCACTCACGAAGAGCCGGGTGCCGTCCGAAAGGGCGGCACCCGGCTCTTCGTGGGTCCGGCCCGGTCGGGCGGCGGCCGGAACGTACGACGAGGCCGGGTAAGGGCTTCCCCTCCCCGACCCGGCCTCGCCTCACCCGCACATCGGCGGGCGTATCGAACTCCTGTTCGATAGACACCAGTTAACACCCCCACGCGCGGAGCGTCAAGGAGAGCCGGGGGGAACAACGGGCGCATCGGCCCCGGGAAAACCAGGTCGAACGGCGGTGCCACCGCCTACTCTGGACCCGTGGCAGTCGACACCGAGTTACGTGAACTCGCCCCCGGCGCCTTCGCGCACGTCGTTCCGGCGCTTTTGGAGGTCTACGAGGCCGCCATGCGACCACCCCCGGAACAGTTGCCGGGCCGGGCCTCCGTCATGCACGGTCACACCCGCTATCCGGGGTTCCGCGCCATCCTGGCCGTCCAGGACGAGCGCGCGGTGGGATTCGCCTACGCCTTCCACGGTGCGAGTGGCCAGTGGTGGCACGACGTCGTCACCACGGGTATGCGCGTCCGAGGGCGGCGGGGCCACCTCAAGCGCTATCTGAGCGACCCCCTGGAGATCGCCGAGGTGCACGTACACCCCGACGCCCAGAACCTGGGCATCGGCCGCCGCATGCTGCACCGACTGTGCGAGGGAAGGCCCGAACGCACGGCCGTGTTGTCCACGCGTTCGGGCCCTTCGGCGGCACGCCACCTCTACCGCTCGTGCGGGTTCGTCGAGGTGCTGGACCCGTTCTCCTTCCCGGGGAGCCCGGACCAGCCCTTCTCGATCATGGCCGCGCGTCTGCCGCTGACGGCCCCTGCCGCTCCGGAGCGATCTCCCGGTAGATCTCCCTGGTGGCCGTGGACTGGTTGAAGGTGATGAAGTGGATGCCCGGCGCGCCCTCCGCCAGCAGCCGCTCGCACATCTTCTGGGCGTGCTCGATCCCGAACGCCCGCACCGCCTCGGCGTCGTCGCCGAAGCTCTCGAAACGCTCGGCCAGCGCACGCGGGAACGGGGCGCCCGACAGCATCTCCGAGCGCCGGATCGAGGCCGTCTTCACCACCGGGAACACCTCGGGGATGATCGGGATGTCACAGCCCCGGGCGGCCACCCGGTCGCGCAGCCGTAGGTAGTCCTCGGCGTCGAAGAACATCTGGGTGATGGCGTAGTCGGCGCCCGCCCGGCACTTGCGCACGAAGTGGTCGGTGTCGACCTCGACGTCGGCCGATCTCGGGTGCTTGTAGGGGAAGGCGGCCACGCCCACGGAGAAGTCGCCGCTCTCCTTGAGCAGGCGGACCAGTTCCTCCGCGTAGGTGAGTCCCTCCGGGTGCTGGACCCACGCGCCGTCGGGGTCGCCGGGCGGGTCACCGCGCACGGCCAGCATGTTGGACACACCCGCGTCGCACAGGCGACCGATGAGGTGGCGCAACTCGGCGACGGAGTGGTCGACCAGCGTCATGTGCGCGACCGGCATCAGCGTGGTGTCGGTGGCGATGCGCTCGGTGGTCTCCACCGTGAGGTCGCGGGTACCGCCGCCGGCTCCGTAGGTGACGGAGACGAACGAGGGACCCAGCGCCTCGATCTCCCGGATGGCCCGCCACAGACGCTCTTGCGAACGGGCGTTGCGGGGCGGGAAGAACTCGAAGGAGAACAGCGGCTCGCCCGAGTCGAGCAGGTCTCGGATATGGCGCGGCCTGGGGGCCGGGCCTCGGGGCGCCACGAGGCGCGTGGGTGCAGCGAGCATGCTTTCCACCCTAGGCCAGGACCTCCGATTCGCGGACACCTCATCTCATGTTTCAAGATACCTATCGGCGACATCGTCTCACGTACCATCATGTGAGACAGGGGGATTTTTACCGGAAACCTCCTGTTCGACCCAGATCTGAACCAAAAGTCCCTATTATGGCGGGTTTTCGCTGATCCGAGACCCCACTCCGAGGGGTGCGCCCGCATCACGACTTGTCCACATTTCGGACACCGAGAATTCCATCACCGGGAACCGGCCCTCACACCCTTGCCCGGCCGCCGAACACCCGGGCCCCTACCCTCTCGACCAGGGACTAACCTGCTGGGTATGGCCCCTTCTACTGCCTTTTCAGCCGTGTCCGTCATCCGTTCCGACGTGGACCGCGAACTGTCCGACTTCTGCGCCGAACACCGTGTCCGGCTGCTGGAGATCGGCCCCGAGCTGGCCCCCGCCATGGATTCCTTGGAGGCGATCGTCTCCAGCGGCAAGCGGCTGCGTCCCACCTTCGCCTACTGGGGGTGGCGCGGCGCGGGCGGGGCCGAGGGCGACGCCAGGATGATCCGCGCGGCCGCGTCCCTGGAGTTCCTCCAGGCCTGCGCGCTCGTGCACGACGACGTGATCGACAACAGCGACACCCGGCGCGGCGCCCCCGCCACCCACAAGCGCATGGCACGGCTGCACGCCGACCAGGGCTGGAGCGGCGACAGCGACGGATTCGGTCGTGGCGCCGCGATCCTCATCGGTGACCTGTGCCTGACCTGGTCCGACGAGATGTACCAGGCCTGCGGGTTCGTGCCGCGGACGCTGCAGGACGGGCGTGCTCCCTTCGACGCGATGCGCACCGAGGTCATGGCCGGGCAGTACTTGGACACCTTGGAGCAGGTCCGCGGCATCGAGACCCGTGAGGCCGCCCTTCGGGTGATGCGGTACAAGACCGCCGCGTACACGGTGGAGCGTCCGCTGCACCTGGGGGCCGCGTTGGCCGGGCGGGGCGAGGAGCTCGCCCGGGTCTACACCGACTACGGCGTCCCGCTGGGGATCGCCTTCCAGCTGCGCGACGACCTGCTGGGCGTGTTCGGCGACCCGACCACCATGGGCAAGCCGGCCGGTGACGACCTGCGCGAGGGCAAGCGGACCCTGGTGGTGGCCGAGACCCTGGCGCGGTCCGGTGAGACCGACGCCGAGCGCTTCCGCTCGCTGCTGGGCGTGCCCGACCTGTCGACGGACTCGGTGGAGTGGATGTGCTCCCTGGTGGAGTCCAGCGGCGCCCTGACCGCCTGTGAGTCGCTGGTCGAGGAGTACTCCGAGCAGGCGCTCGCCGCACTGGAGGACCCGGAGCTGGACGAGGGCGCGCGTGACCCGCTGCGCGAGTTGGTCGTCGCGGCCACCCGCCGCTCCCACTGATCGGCGATCCGCCCGAACCCCGAACCCCGAACCCCGAAGGATTGATTTTGGGGTCTTCGGGGTTTTTTATACCCTTTTTCAAATTACGCCCACAGCCCGATTCCGGCATGAATCGGAATCCACGATAGACCTTGAAACCGGAGCGCTCCCTCCCATGGCCAGAAACACCGCCCCTCTCGGGCCGACCACCACGGCCGAACGGGCACTCGCTCCGGACCTCGCCCGCGGCTTCATGCTGCTCTTCATCGCCCTGGCCAACACGGTCTGGTACCTGGGGGCCGCACCGAACACCGGCATCACCGCGCACCCCACCCCTGAGGGCGCACTGGACGATGTCGTGCAGTTCTTCACGGTCATGGCCGTGGACATGCGCAGCTACCCGATGTTCGCCTTCCTGTTCGGGTACGGCATGGTGCAATTGGCCAGGCGCCAGGAGGCGGCGGGTGCCGACGTCAAGGGCGTCGACGCCCTGCTGCGCCGCCGCAACCTGTGGCTCCTCGTCTTCGGCTTCTTCCACGCACTGCTGCTGTGGATGGGCGACATCCTCGGCGCCTATGGCATGCTCGGGCTGGTCCTGGGATGGCTGTTCCTCCGGCGCAAGAGCGGGACACTGCTCGTGTGGGGCGCCGTGCTGACCGGCCTGCTCGCGCTCCTGTCCGTGATCGTCCTCCTGCTCCTGCCGATCCTCGGCGAGGTCGACATGGGCGATCAGGACGTTCTGGTCACGGCCGCCGACATCGCCGAGACGTCCATCCTGTCCGCCGCGGTCATGCGAATGCTGGCCTGGCCCCTCAGCGTCGGGCAGGGGCTGCTGATCCCGGCCTTGCCCGCCGCAGCCCTGTTCGGGTTCTGGGCCGCGCGCCGCCGGATCCTGGAGGAGCCGGAACGGAACCTGCCCCTGCTGCGCGGGGTCGCGATCGTGGGCATCACCGTCGGCTGGCTCGGCGGTCTCCCCCTGGCGTTGGCCCAGATCGGCGTGTGGGACCTGGCCCCGATCCAGGGGCAGGCGCTGGCCATCCCGCACATGTCGACCGGCCTGTTCTGCGGGCTCGGGTACGTCGCGCTGATCGCCCTGGTGGCGTACCGGGTCCGGGAACGGGGACGAACCCGGGGCATCCTGGTGAGCGCCCTGAGCGCGACGGGGAAGCGCTCCCTCAGCGCCTACCTGGCCCAATCCGTGCTGTGCGCGCCGCTGCTGGCCGCATGGGGCCTGGGGCTGGCCGCGCACATGTCCTCGTGGACGATGTTCCTGTACGCGGTCGGGGTGTGGCTGCTCACCGTGGTGGGCGCCTACGCGCTGGAGCGCGCGGGGCGTCGTGGCCCGGCCGAGGTGCTGTTGCGCCGCCTGACCTACCGGCGCATCACCCGTACGATCGCCCCTGTCACGGGTGGGAACGAGGAGGCTCCCCAAGAGCACACCACCCGCTGACCGATGAGCTCAAAAAGGGGCGTGCCGATGAGCGGCCGGCACGTCCCCATACTCCAGGATGGCTGTCATGGGTGACGATCACATGACAAACCACACCATAGGGGTGACCGGAGCCACGGGAGCGGTGGGCGGGCGCGTGGCCGCCCGGATCGCTCGGCTCGGGTCGACACAGCGATTCATCGTGCGCGACATCAATCGCGCCCCGGAGTACCCGGGCAGCAGCGCGTCGATGGCCGACTACGAGGACGGGGCCGGGTTCACGCGGGCCTGTCGGGGGGTGGACACCCTGTTCCTGGTCTCGGCCACCGAGTCCGAGGAACGAATGGAGACCCACGTCAGCGCGGTGGACGCGGCGGTCGAGGCGGGGGTCTCCCGGATCGTGTACCTGTCGTTCCTCGGTGCGGGCCCGGCCTCGACCTTCACCTTCGCCCGGACGCACTTCTTCACCGAGGCGCACATCAGATCCACCGGTGTGTCCTACACGTTCCTGAGACCGAGCCTGTACCTGGACCTGCTGCCCCATTGGGTGGACGACGAGGGAGTGGTGCGCGGCCCGGCCGGTGACGGTCGGGCCGCGTGGGTGTCCCGGGACGACGTGGCCGACGTGGCCACCGCCGTCCTGACCGACCCCGTGGTGATCGCCGCGTCGGAGCGGACCACCTACGACGTGACCGGCCCGGAGGCGTTGTCGGTGGGCGCCACGGTGGAGAAGCTGGGCAGGCTCACCGGCCGCACCATCCACTACGTGCCCCAGAACTGGGAGGAGGCGCTGGAGTCACGCCGGCGCACCGGAGCCGCGGAGTGGGAGGTCGAGGGGTGGGCGTCGTCGTACGCGGCGATCGCGAACGGGGAGATGGACGTGGTGGCCGATACCGTGCCGAGCCTGACCGGGCACCCGGCGCAATCCATCGAGGGTTTCCTGCGCCGTCATCCGAGCGCGTTGGCGCACGTCGCGGTCTGACATCGGCGGTCTCTTCCCGACCACCGCCGTGCGGAGTGCGCGGTCGAGTTCGGCGGACCCGAGGTGCTGATCCCCGGGAGGTTCCCCGTCACCGGGTCCGGTGAGGCGTCGCCTCGGTTCAGGCCCGCGCGGTGAGCCGTTCCTTGAGGGCGACCGCCGCGGCACGGGGGTCCTCCGCCTCGGTGATGGCGCGCACCACGACGACACGCGAGGCGCCGGCGTCGAGCACCTCGTCGATGGTGGTCAGGTCGATGCCGCCGATGGCGAACCAGGGTCGTTCGGTCCCCAGTGCGGCGGCCTTCTCCACCAGGGCCGGGCCGGCGGCAGGGCGTCCCGGCTTGGTGGGGGTGGCCCAGGTCGGTCCGACGCAGAAGTAGTCGCTGCCGGCTTCCTCGGCGGAGGCCATGGCGGCCTCGACGTCGTTGTTGGATCGCCCGATGACGGGGTCCGCGCCGATGATGTCCCTGGCCATGGACACGGGCAGATCGCGCTGTCCCAGATGCAGAACGTCGGCGCGCACCGCGCGGGCGATGTCGGCGCGGTCGTTGACGGCGAGCAGCGCGCCGTGGCGTTCGCACGCCTCGCGCATGACCTCCAGCGCGGCGAGTTCCTCGCGGGCCTCCAGCCCCTTGTCCCGGAGCTGGACGATGTCCACCCCTCCGGCCAGGGCCGCGTCCGTGAACTCGGCGAGGTCACCGCGCTCGGTACGGGCGTCGGTGCACAGGTACAGAAGGGATGCGTCCAGGCGCTCGCGCAGGCTGGTTCCGTGGTTGGTCCTCACACCCGACACATTAGGCCCTGGTCGTCGAGAGACCCAAGGGCGCACCCCCCGGTGCGCCCCATGGAGCGAACGGCGATCACTCAGAAGGCCATGGCCTGGGCGCGGCGACGCACCTCGGTGCCCCGGTTCTCGCGCATGGCCTGGATCGGGGTCCCCGGAAGGGTGTCGTCCGGTGTGAAGAGCCAGCGCAGAGCCTCCTCGGTGGAGAAACCCGCGTCGGAGAGCAGCACGATGGTGCCGGGCAGCCCCTTGACGAGGTCGTCACCGTCCAGGAAGGCGGCGGGGATGGAGAGTTCTCCCTTGCGAACCACGCCCATGAGGCGGTTCTCGCGGATGAACGTCTTGATCCGGTTCGGGCTGACGCCCAGCGGCTCGGCCGCCTCGCGCAGGGTCAGCCAGTCGCCGACCAGTTCGTCGATGTCGAGGTCTTTGTGTGTCACCCTCCCAATCTGCCACACCCCACCGGCCACCGAGGACCGCCCGAACCCGTGCGGGGTCACCTGGCCTAGGATGGCGGGGAGCGAACAGACATGTCCCGCGGGAGCCGGGTGGACCCGGCTGAGAGGGAGACCGAGCAGTCTCCGACCGCACGAACCTGATCCGGATCATGCCGGCGAAGGGAGGGGAGCGCGCACCATGCGCGACTTCGAGGATTCCCGCTACAGGACCGGTTCCGACACCGATGGTGTGGTCGTCGTCGGTGGCGGCGTCATCGGGAGGGTGGTCGCCTGGCGGGCGGCCCGACACGGTCTGGACGTCACCCTGGTCGAGCCCGATCCCGTCACCGAACCCGCCGACGCGCGTTCCTCCTCCGCCGTCGCGGCGGGCATGCTCACGCCCGCCACCGAGGCGATCTTCGGTGAGGAGGAACTCATGGGACTCGGCGTCCGCTCCGCGCGGATGTACGACTCCTTCGTCGCCGAGGTGGAGGCGGACTCCGCCATGTCGGTGGGCCACCACCGCACCGGAACGCTCCTGGTCGCCTTCGACCGGGACGACCTGGCCGTCCTCGATGAACTCCACGACCTGCAACGACGTCTGGGCATCGCCACCGAGCGGTTGAACAGTCGAGAGTGCCGCCGGTTGGAACCCCACCTGGCCCCTTCGGTGCGGGGCGGGGTCCTGGCCCCAGAGGATCACTCCGTCGACCCCCGCCGTCTACTTCCGGCCCTGGCCCGGGCCGCCGAACGCGCGGGCGCGCGCGAGGTGGCCGGGGCCGTGACCGAGGTCTCCTCCCCCGGTCCCGACGGGGCCCGGTTGGGAGTGCACCTGGCCGACGGCACCGTTCTGCCGACCCACCAGGTCGTCCTCGCCGCGGGTTGCCTGAGCGACCGGATCACCCTGCCCGCGCCGGTGCTGCCTCCGATCCGGCCGGTCAAGGGACAGTTGTTGCGCGCCCGGGTCCGTGAGGGGGAGCCCCCGCTCGTGGAGCGGACGGTGCGCGGCCTGGTCCGCGGCTTCCCGGTCTACCTGGTGCCCCGCGCCGACGGCGAGGTCATCGTGGGCGCGACCCAGGAGGAGCTGGGGTACGACACCGCCCTGACCGCGGGCGGGCTCTGGCAGGTGCTGCGGGACGCGCGCGAACTCGTTCCCGGGGTCACCGAGCTGGAGGTCACCGAGACCTGCGTGGGCCTGCGCCCCGGGTCCCCCGACAACCGACCCCTGCTGGGCCCCACCCGGGTGCCGGGACTGCACCTGGCCGTGGGCCACTTCCGGCACGGGGTGCTGTTGGCCCCCGTGACCGGAGAGGTCATGGTGCGGGCGCTCACGACCGGGGCCCTGCCCGAATACGCGCATGGATTCGCCGCCGACCGGCCGCTGTCCGATGGCGGCGCGTGAGACGAACCGACGACGTGGGAGTGACTGTGGAACTGATCATCAACGGCGAGAGTCGCCAGAGCACGGCCACCACGGTCGAGGCGGTCGTACGCGACCTCACCTCGGCCGGCGACGGGGCGATCCCCGGCGGGATCGCGGTGGCGATCAACGACGAGGTGGTGCGGCGCACCGCGTGGGCCGGCACGGACCTGACGCCGGGCGACCGCGTGGACGTCCTGACCGCCGTACAGGGAGGCTGAACCATGACCGACATCCTCGACACCCGCCCCGATGTCGACACCGTCGAAGACCCCGTGATCATCGCCGGCGTCCCCTTCGGCTCCCGCCTCATCACCGGAACCGGCGGCGCGCCCTCCCTGGAGGTGCTGGAGGAGGCCCTGCTGGCCTCGGGGACGGAGCTGACCACCGTGGCCATGCGCCGGGTCGCCCCGGGCACGCAGGGATCGGTGTGGGACGTCCTGTCCCGCAACGGCATCCGTCCACTGCCCAACACCGCGGGCTGCTTCACCGCCGTGGAGGCCGTGCGCACCGCCAGGCTGGGGCGCGAGGCCTTGGAGACCGACTGGGTGAAGCTGGAGGTCGTCGCCGACGAGCACACGCTGCTTCCCGACCCGGTGGAGCTGTTGGAGGCCGCGGAGACACTCGTGGACGACGGTTTCACGGTGTTGCCCTACACCAACGACGACCCGGTGCTGGCCCGGCGTCTGGAGCAGCTCGGCTGCGCCGCCGTCATGCCGCTGGCCGCTCCGATCGGCTCCGGTCTGGGCATTCGCAACCCGCACAATCTGGAGCTGATCGTCGAACAGGCCGGCGTGCCGGTCATCGTCGACGCCGGCATCGGTACCGCCAGCGACGCGGCCCTGGCCATGGAACTGGGGTGCGACGCGGTGTTGTTGGCCACTGCCGTGACCCGTGCCCAAGACCCGGCCCTGATGGCGCGGGCCATGCGCGACGCGGTCCGGGCCGGTAGGGACGCCCGCCGTGCCGGGCGCATCCCGATCCGGCGGCACGCCCTTGCCTCCAGTCCCGACGTGGTCTGAGCGAAGTACCACTCGACCTGCCCGTCCGAGGTCCGTGTCCGGGCAGGTCGGAGCGGTCGCCGCGGCCCTCGGTCAAGAGCCGGCCGGTGCGGCGCCAAGCGAAGGTTTGGTGTCGTCCCCTACCTTGGATGGAATGTGTGTGCCGTGAGAGGGCACCGCACCCACCGAGACAGCCCAGGCGCGCGCACCCCCCGAGCGCACACGGACGGCCCGTGTGTCGCACAGTGCGGGGCCGCCGCGACCATGAACCGCGGGGCAGAACCGACTCCGGATTCCGCTATCGTGTCGGTTCGACATCTGGTGTCGGGTACGCGCCATCGGCCGCGATCTCCCGCGCTCCCCGCAGCAAGGACACAACTCCGCCGTGGACATGACGACTTCCGACCCGCTTGTAGGCGCGACGCTGGACCGTCGCTACTTCGTCGAGTCCAGGATCGCCGGTGGTGGTATGGCGACGGTCTACGTCGCCCACGACCTCAGGCTGGACCGCAGACTCGCTCTGAAGGTCATGCACCCGTCCCTGGCTCAGGACCCCTCCTTCGTCCAGCGATTCATCAACGAGGCGCACTCCGTCGCCAAGCTCTCGCACCCCAACGTGGTCCAGGTCTTCGACCAGGGCGAGGACCAGGGACACGTGTTCCTGGCCATGGAATACGTACCGGGGCGCACGCTGCGCGACCTGCTCAAGGAGCGCGGCCGGCTGACCGCCCGTCAGGCGCTGAACTTCATGGCCCCGGTGCTGGCCGCCCTGGGCGCCGCGCACCAGGCCGGCATGGTGCACCGTGACGTCAAACCCGAGAACGTCCTCATCACCGAGGACGGTCGGGTCAAGGTCGCCGACTTCGGTCTGGCGCGCGCGGTCGAGCAGTCCAACCAGGGGCTGACCCGCACCGGCACCCTGATGGGCACCGCCGCCTACCTGGCGCCCGAACAGATCGAGAAGGGCGTGGCCGACGCCCGCAGCGACGTCTACGCCGCGGGCATCATGTTCTACGAATTGCTCACCGGTGGCCAGCCGCACACCGGTGAGACCCCCATCGCCATCGCCTACCAGCACGTGAACGAGGACGTGCCGAGACCCTCGCACTTCCTGCCGGGGCTCTCCCCCGATGTGGACGCCCTGGTCACCAAGGCCACCGAGCGCGACCCCAGGTACCGGCCCGGTAACGCCGGTCAGTACCTGTCCAAGGTGCTGGAGGTCCTGAGCACTCTGCCCGAGTCGCCCTCGGGCGCCCAGGAGCGCATGACCCCGGTCGCGCCCACCGGCGCGGCGGGCGTCACCATGACCGCGCCCCAGCTGATCGCGGGTGGCGCGGGACCGGGTACCGAGAACGCCACGATGGTCGTCGACATGAACGCCGCCGCCGACTACGACGACGACTACGGCCCGGACGACGAGGGCGGCTCCTGGTTCTCGCGCAACCGCCTGTTGGTGGTGGGCGCGGCCGCCATGGCGCTGCTCGTGGGCGTGGTCGGCTGGTGGTTCCTGCTGGGCCGCTACGAACCCGTCCCCGACGTCGTCGGCGCCACGCCCGAGGTCGCCCGGGACGAGATCCGGTCGGCCGGATTGATCTACGACCTGTCCGACGATCAGGTCTACAGCGACGTCGCCGTGGGCGAGGTGGGCTCCACCGACCCCGAGGTGGGCGAGCGGCTCTCCCCCGGCGACCCGGTGACCGTGTACGTCTCCAAGGGGCCGCAGGAGGTGGAGATGCCCGACATCGCCGGGCAGAACATCGCCGACGTCCTCAAGGACCTGGAGGACCTGGGCTTCGTCGCCGACCGGATCGAGCAGGAGGAGGTCGAGTCGCCCGACGTCGATCCGGGTCAGGTCATCTCCAGCGAGCCCGAGGCGGGAGCGACCGCCGACCGTGAGGAGACGGTGACGCTCACCGTCAGTAAGGGCATCCCCGTGCCGAGCCTGGCCGGTGAGGAACGCGCGGACGCCGAGTCCACCCTGGAGGAGCTGGGCCTGACGGTCGAGATCGTCGAGGAGGACAGCGAGAACGTCGATGAGGGTCAGGTCATCGACCAGACACCCGACACCGGCACCAACGTGGGTCCCGGGTCCACCGTCACCCTGACCGTGTCCACCGGCCCGCCGGACGTGGAGATCCCCGACGTGGTCGGCGAGAAGATCAAGGACGCCCGCGAGGCCCTGGAGGACGCCGGCTTCAAGGTCGAGGTGGAGCGCATCCTGGGCGGCCGGATCATCGGTCATCAGTCGCACTCCGGGGAGGCCCCGGAGGGCACCGAGATCACGATCACGGCGACGCCCCGCGGTGTGGTCATCGACGGGGACGACGAAGACGACGACTGACCACCGAGGTGGGTCCACCATCGCGGGGAGGGGCGGGGAGCGTGTGCTCCCCGCCCCTCCCCGCGTTCGGACCGAAGCGGCCGGCCCGCTGTGTTCCCGGGCCCACTCCCGCTACGCTCGGCGGCATGGACGGCGAGAACATCCGGGTACTGGTGGTCGACGACCACCCCATGTGGCTCGACGCGGTCGCCCGAGACCTCGGTGAGGCGGGGATGACGGTCGTGGGCACCGCCGGCGACGGCGCCAAGGCGATGCGCATCGCGCCCGCGGCCCGCCCCACCTTGGCGGTGGTGGACCTGCACCTGCCCGACACCACCGGGGTGGAACTCACCGCCGCCCTGGTCGCCCTGCCCGAACCCCCCAGGGTGCTGGTGCTGTCCGCGAGCGGGGAGAGCGAGGACGTCCTGGCCGCGGTCAAGGCCGGCGCCACGGGCTATCTCGTGAAGTCGGCCGGGCGCGAGGAACTCCTGGACGCGGTGCGCCGTGTCGACGCCGGGGACGCGGTCTACACCCCCGGGTTGGCCGGTCTGGTCCTCGGCGAGTACCGCAGACTGTCGAGCGAACACGATCGTTCGCGGGAGGGGGACGACGGCACGCCGCGGCTCACCCCCCGCGAGACCGAGGTGCTGCGTCTGGTCGCCAAGGGGTTGGCCTACAAGCAGATCGCGCGGCGGCTGACCATCTCCCACCGCACGGTGCAGAACCACGTGCAGAACACCCTGACCAAACTGCAGCTCCACAACCGCGTGGAGCTGGTGCGTTACGCCATTGACCAGGGGCTGGACGACTGAGCGCGTCCCGGTCGGTTCCCACCGGCCGGGACGTCCGGCTCTTTCGGACATCATCGGCCCCTGATGGGGTGTGGATTTCGGAAAGGCCACCGCCCTTCGGGGTTGGCCCGGACTCCCCGCTCCCACTATGGTCTAGACCATATGGTGCCGAGCACCAGAACACATCCAACGTCGAGGAGAAGTCGAATGCGAGTCGGGGTCCTGACCGGTGGCGGAGACTGCCCTGGTCTGAACGCTGTCATCCGCGCCGTGGTCCGTAAGGGCATCAAGGACTACGGCTACGAGTTCATCGGCTTCCGGGACGGCTGGCGTGGGCCCCTGGAGGGCGACACCATGCCGCTGGACGTCAGCGCCGTGCGCGGCATCCTGCCCCGCGGCGGGACCATCCTGGGCTCCTCGCGCACCAACCTGATGAAGATCGAGGGCGGCGTCGAGCGCGTCAAGGACAACATGGCGGGGCTGGGCGTGGACGCCCTCATCGCCATCGGCGGCGAGGACACCCTCGGGGTGGCGCGTCAGCTGCACGACCGCGGCGTCAACGTCGTGGGCGTGCCCAAGACCATCGACAACGACCTCAACGCCACGGACTACACGTTCGGGTTCGACACCGCCGTCAACATCGCCACGGAGGCGATCGACCGGCTGCACACCACCGCCGAGTCCCACCACCGCGCCCTGGTGGTGGAGGTCATGGGCCGGCACGCCGGGTGGATCGCCCTGCACTCGGGCATGGCGGCGGGCGCCAACGTCATCCTCATCCCCGAACGGCCCTTCGACATCGACGAGGTCGTCAAGCACGTCCAGAGCCGATTCGAGACGCAGTACGCCCCCATACTCGTGGTCGCCGAGGGTGCTCACCCCAAGGAAGGCCAGATGGAGCTCGCCACCGGCGAGAAGGACTCCTTCGGGCACGTGCGCCTGGGCGGCATCGGCCAGAACCTGGCCGAGGAGATCGAGCGGCGCACCGGCAAGGAGGCCCGTTCGGTGGTGCTGGGCCACGTCCAGCGCGGCGGCACCCCCAGCGCCTTCGACCGGGTGCTCGCCACCCGCCTGGGCGTGAACGCCATCGAGTCCGTGCACGACAAGGCCTTCGGCAAGATGGTGGGCCTCCAGGGCACCGACATCGTCCGGGTGGACCTGGCCGAGGCCACCGACACGCTCAAGACGGTCCCGGCCGAGCGTTTCGAGGAGGCCGAGGTCTTCTTCGGCTGATGCCCTATCGCTGAGCGCCTCCGCTAGCGCTTCGGCGTGTTCGGGCGTTCGCGCCGGCGTTCCACGGCCCCTTCCGTGCCGGGAGGGGCCGTTCGTGTGTCCGGCGACCGGTCCGGGAATGTACCGAGCGCTCCTTGGATTGTTCGATACTGGAAGACAACGGTGGGCACGCCCGGTCCCACCACCCACCCCCTCCCGCCTCACCGGGCACGAAGGCATCATCTTTTCCGGAGGTAAGCACCATGTCCGCGTCGCTGGAGTCCGCGCCGATCCCCGCAACCGAGGTCGGAGCCGACGCCGGGCTCGGCGAGCTCTGCGTGCTGATGAAGCTCGGAGAGATCGTCCTCAAGGGTTCCAACCGCAAGCTGTTCGAGCGCCGGCTGCACAACAACATCCGTTCCTCGGTCCGCGACCTGGGCGACATCCGCCTCTCCCAGCGCGGCGCCGGCGTGATCATCGTGCGCAAGCCCGAGGCGTCGGACCTGGAGATCGCCGAGATCGCCGACCGCATGGCCAACGTCATGGGCGTGGTGTGGGTGCACCTGGTGCGCCGGGTCCGCAAGGACCTCGACGCCATCGTGGACCTGTCCGTGCGTTCCATGGCCGACCGCGAGGGCACCTTCGCGGTGCGCGCCCGCCGCCGGGACAAGCGTTTCGAGATGAACTCCGGTGAGCTGGCCGGCTTCCTCGGTTCCAAGATCATCGAGGCGCACGGCTACAAGGTGAACCTCAAGCGCCCCGACAACACCCTGTACGTGGAGATCGACAAGGACGAGGCGTTCGTCTTCACCGACGGCGTCCCCGGCCAGGGCGGTCTGCCCGCCGGGATGAGCGGTCGTGGCCTGGTCCTGATGTCGGGCGGCATCGACTCGCCCGTGGCCGCGCACCGGATGATCCGGCGCGGGCTGAAGGTCGACTTCCTGCACTTCTCCGGGATGCCCTTCACCGGCCCCGAGTCGATCTACAAGGCCTACAGTCTGGTCCGGCAGATCGACCGCTACCAGGTGGGTTCGCGCCTGTTCGTGGTGCCCTTCGGCAAGGCCCAGCAGCAGCTGAAGAGCTCGGGCATCGAGCGCCTGCAGATCGTCGCCCAGCGGCGGCTGATGCTCAAGACCGCCGAGGCCCTGGCCGACGACCTGGGCGCGGAGTGCCTGATCACCGGCGACGCCCTGGGTCAGGTCTCCAGCCAGACCATGACCAACCTGACCGCGCTGGACGACGCGGTGGACATGCCGATCCTGCGGCCGCTCATCGGCATGGACAAGACCGAGATCATGGACCAGGCCCGCAAGATCGGGACGCTGGCCATCTCGGAGTTGCCCGACGAGGACTGCTGCACGATGCTGACCCCGCGTCAGGTGGAGACCGCCGCCAAGATCGCCGACCTGCGCACGATCGAGAAGCGGATGGACGCCGAGGAGCTCGCGGAGTACCTGGTGACCACCGCCCAGATGCACAAGCCCAGCTTCCTGGGCGACGCGGCGCCCAAGAAGGGCGTCGTGCCGGCCGCGGCCACCGCCGTGCCCACCGTCTGACCGACCGAACACGAGGGGAGCGGCGCCCCCGAGGGCACCGCTCCCTTTCTCGTACGCGCTTCGACCGGGTTCCCTGGGAACGCGTCTACACGTCGGCGAGCTCGCGCGTCGGGGCCGGGGTGAGTGTACGTCCGCTCAGGGTGGCCAGCGTGCCGGCGACGTCGCGCAGAACGCCCAGGTCCTCCTCTACCAGGGCCTGGGGGCCGTCGCAGAGGGCGGTCTCCGGGTTGGGGTGCACGTCGACGATGATGCCGTCGGCGCCGATGGCGATGGCCGCGCGGGACAGCGGCAGGACCAGGTCGCGCTTGCCACCGGAGTGGGACGGGTCGACGATCACCGGCAGGTGGGTGAGGTTCTGCGCCACCGGGACCGCGCTGATGTCCAGGGTGTTGCGGGTGGCCTTCTCGAAGGTGCGGATGCCGCGCTCGCACAGCACGACGTCGAGGTTGCCGCGCTGGGCGATGTACTCGGCGGCCATCAACCATTCCTCGATGGTGGCGCTCATTCCGCGCTTGAGCAGGACGGGCTTGCCCGCGTCACCGGCCGCCTGCAGGAGCGCGAAGTTCTGCATGTTGCGGGTGCCGATCTGGAGCATGTCCGCGTGGGAGGCGACCAGGTCGACGTCGGCGGCGTCCACGACCTCGGTGACGATCGGCATGCCGGTCTCGTCGCGCACGTCGGAGAGGATCTTCAGGCCCTGCTCGCCCAGTCCCTGGAAGGCGTAGGGGGAGGTGCGGGGCTTGTAGGCGCCACCGCGCAGAAGGGCGGCGCCGGCGGCCTTGGCCATGTGGGCCGCGGCGAGGGTCTGCTCGGGCGTCTCGACCGCGCAGGGACCGGCGATGACGGTCATGTTCTCGCCGCCGATCGGCACGCCCCGGACGCTGACGACGGTTCGGCTGTCGTGGTTCTCGCGGCTGACCAGCTTGTACGGGGCGGAGATGCGCAGCACGTCGCCGACCCCGGGCTTGGCGCGCAGACCCAGGTCCTGGAACCGCTCGACGTCGCCGACCAGACCGATGATCGTCCTGCTGACACCGCGGGTCACGTACGCCTCACCCCCGGAGGAGGTGATCAGCTCGACGAGTGCGTCGATGTTGTCGGCGGTGGCGTCCGGTGCCATAACGATGACCATGTGGGTTGTCCTTGTTCGTCGGTTGGGCGGCAGTGCCGCTGAGTCGTCTCGCCTGGCCGGTCCGGTCCGGTGGAACACAAAGGAGCCCCGGGCCTTTTCCGGCCCGGGGCTCCTGGTAAGTCGTCTGTGTCAGCGCAGGGCTTTACAGGCGACCGGGGAGATGGGCCGGTAGCCATAAAAGCGCCAAAAGTTCCGCTGCATGGCTGTGACTATAGCGCACGGCCATGGCGGGCGCGCACGTCCGGGGCGAGTGATCTGGCTCTCGTCGGCGCCTGACAGGATGATGGACGCCGCGCTGCCACATCGGTGTGGAGCGTGTACGGTCCGTCGGCGGACGCCGGCGGGCGAGCGAGTCTTGCGGGGGGAGCCCAGTGTCCGAGGGGTCGGAGGCCGAGGGTACGGGGGGCGACCGGGACGGGTTGCCGCCGGGACAGGCGGTGCGCCGCGAGCACAAGCCGCTGCACTACGGGCGGGTCCCCTCCTTCCGACCGGGGCGGTGGGACTTTCGCGTGTTCGGCGCCACCGAGTCGTTGGGCACCTATCGGTGGGACTGGAACGAGTTCTCCGAGCTGCCCCGTGCACGGGAGGTGCGCCACTTCCACTGCGTGATGCGGTTCACCGTCCCGGACGTGCACTGGGGCGGGGTACGCGCCACCGACCTGGTGCGACTGGCACCGCCCGCCCCCGAGGCCACACACGTGATGGCCTGGGGCGAGTACGGCTACAGCGCCAACATGCGCATGGACGACTTCCTGTCCGAGGGGGTGCTGCTGACCACCCATCGTGACGGAGCCCCGCTCGCCCCCGAACACGGCTTCCCCCTGCGCCTGGTGGTGCCGCACCTGTACGGGTGGAAGAGCGTGAAGTGGCTTCGTTCGGTGGAGTACATGGTGGGCGATCGCCGCGGGTTCTGGGAGGACCGCGGCTACCACAACCGCGCCGATCCCTGGGGCGAGGAACGCTTCTCCCACCAGGAGGAACCCGGTGCCGGCCCGCCCCTGTGAGTCGGAGCGTCGTGCCCGCCGATCATCGGCCCCTCGTGGGCCTCGGCTCCCGGGCTCAGGTGCCCGGTCGGGGCACGCGCATCTCGAACTCGGTGCCCTCCCCCGGATCGCTGTGGACCTCGGTGCTCCCACCCAGATCGCGCACGCGTCCGAGGATGGACTGGTCGACCCCCAGACGGCCCTCGGCGCGCGCCCGCTCCAACCGGTCCGGTGGGATGCCGGGGCCGTCGTCGCGCACGGTCACCACGACCGCGTCGGGTTCGTCCTCCACGAGCACCCAGACCCGGGTCCCCTCCGGACAGTGCCGTTCGACGTTGTCCAGGGCGGCCGCGACCGCGGCGGTCAGCTCACGGGCGGTGAGGTCGGGCAGTTCGACGCGGGTGGCGGGCGCGGCGACGGTGACCCGCACCGTCTCCAGCGGACGCAGCAGGTCGCGCAGGTCCAAGGGGCCCGCCGCCCCGGCGGGGGCGGCCGGGACCGCCGCCGTGGCACCCAGGCCGTCCGCGACCAGTGACCGGAGCCGGACCTCCTGCTCGCCTGCCATCCGCCCCAGCTCTGCGGCCTCTCCCCCGATCTCGTCACCGCGCCGCCGCACCAGGGCCAGCACCTGAAGTACCGAGTCGTGGATGGAACGGGCGAGTTGCTCCCGTTCCCGGATACGCGCCTCCAGGGTGACGGCCTGGGCGAAGCGCTCCTCCGCCTGTTCGGCCACCCGCGCCATGTAGCCCACGGCCAGGCCGGTCAGCAACAGCAGGACCACGCCCCGGGCGGTGGCCCCGGTGATGGCGGCGTCCATGATCACGCGCAGGGTGAGGTCTGCGATCCCGTAGGCGATGGCGACCGTGGCGGCGCCTCGACGGCCCCAGATGACGCTCGCGGCCAAGGCGGCCCCGGCGAACCAGTAGGCGCTCAGCGGCGGGGCCTGGGTGAGGTAGAAGGGGGCCGCGGCCGGGGCGGTGGCGAACAGGCAGCCGAACGCGACCAGCAGGTCGGCGCACAGGAATCGGGAGGTACGGCGGGAGGGGACGGCGTAGACCTGGTGGGTGACCACCGTCCAGATCGCCATCATCACCAGAGTGAGCCAGGCGACCCAGGGGCGCTCCAGGTACTCGTGGTGTTGGGCGACCAAGACCAGCGCGTGGACCAGGGTGATGGCCCGGTAGAGGGCGAAGGTGCGCCAGAGGGGGACGTCGAAGCCCAGGGCTCAGACCACCGCCCCGTCGTCGGGACCGTTGTCGCCCGGGGAACGGGAGTCGGTCATGCGCAGGATCAGAACCACGAAACTGCCCAGGAACACCAGGACGCCCAACAGCATCGACCAGTCGGGCAGGGAGACGCCCAGGAAGGCGGCGCCGAACAGCAGCGCCGGCACACCCAGGAGACCGAACCAGGCGGCGATGCCGACCCGGTCCCCCTGGATCAGTGGAGAGGGCTGCGGGGGTTCGTAGTGGCCCTCCCGTTCGGCCTCCGCCCGGCGCCGGTCCTCCTCACGGGCCTCATCGTCGTCGTCCTCGGTATCGCGGGGCAGACCGGCGAGGATGTCGCCGAGTTCGTTGTCGCGCTCGTCGGGTGCGTCGAGGTTCTCCGCGTCCGGCCAGGCGATCCGACCGCGCTGTTCACCGGCGGATTCGTCCTCGTCGTAGAAGCGGGCGACCAGGTCGTTCCAGACCGCGTCGTCGTCGGAGCGCCCGGTCCCCTCGGCCAGGTCGGTGGCGGGACCGTCCAGGAGGTCGCCGCCGATCGGGGGTTCGGGGCCCTCCTTGACGACGGAGGCATCCGGGCCGGGCTCGTCCTCCCCGCCGGCACGGGGGTCGGAGGGTGGTGCGAGCAGGTCGGTGCCGTTCAGGTCGGGCAACTCGGAGCCCAGCACCTGTTCGGCTGCGCCTCGTTCCTCGGCGTCGACGTACAGGTGGTCTGTCGGCGGGTCCTCGACCTGGCCACCGGTGGGCTCCAGGACGTCCTCCTCCAAGGGGACCGCGTAGGCCGCGATACCACTACGCCGGAGCGCCTCCAGCATGAGGTCGGCGTGGGACGGCGCGAGGAGGATCAAAGGGACGTAGGCGTCGGCGAGCAGGCCGTTGCCCCGACGTTGCGTCATCGGTCGGCTCCTTCCTCGCTTCTACCGAGCTCTCGCACGAAGGCGAGGCTGCCCTCGAAGATGGTGGCGGCGTCATGGTCGAGGGTCGCCACGTGGTAGCTGTCGTGGAGCAGGTGGATCGTCAGCCGGGTGTTGACCGCCCTCCTTGCGAGGATACGCAGACTCTCCGGTCCCACGACGTGGTCCTGTGCGCTGCGGTAGGCCAGGATCGGCGCGCGCAAACCGGACATGCCGTCCTGAACCTCGCGCCACAGCTTCGGGAGTGTCGCAGCGGCCGCGGTGGGGACCCGGTCGTATCCGCCCTCACCGGCCGGCGCCCCGGCCGGTGCGAGGGCCACGTCGCTGCCGACCCCGGGCGTGGAGGGTAGGAGGCGGGCGGCGAAGTGACGGATGGGCGCGATGAACGGGAGCCGCCGGTCCTCCACCGTCAGGGACGGGTTGACCAGCACGACGCCCCGCACCACGTCGGGGTTCTCCTGGGCCAGGCGCAGGCTGAGGGCGCCGCCCATGGACAGCCCCATGACGTACACCTCGTCGCACCGCGCGGAGAGGTCGAGGAGGGCCGCCTCCACGGCGGCGTACCAGTCGTCGCTTCCGGTGGTGGCCATGTCCTGCCAGGTGGTGCCGTGACCGGGCAGTCGGGGCAGTTCGACGGTGAGGCCGTACTCGGCCAGATACTCGGCCCAGGGGCGCATCGAGTAGGGCGAGCCGGTGAACCCGTGGCAGAGCAGCACACCAGTGCGGGACCCGACGTGACTGTAGGGGTCCGCCCCCGGGATGAGGGGATGGGTGCTGGTCGGTCTCACTGGGTGTCTCCCGGGGATCGTGCGGCGGGGGGATCGGGATGGTGGACTCCCCAGCCGTGAGGCTAGTCGCTCGGACGAGCGTTTGTCATCGAGTGCACGGTAACGTTCCCTTGCCCGAACCACGCGCGGGCCGGGCGTGTTCCCGGGTTCGCGTGTTCCCGTGGCGTGGGTCGGCCCCCGACCGGGCCGGACCGGTGAGTATCCTCGATGGTGCCCCGCGGTACGGCCCCTCCCCACGACGGACACCGGCGTCCGGTTCCGGACACGTTGGTGGTCACTCGTGCGTGGTGGGAGGATGACCCGAGTCAACCTCCCCCGTCGCCGTGTGGGGGTGTTCGTTGTCGGCCGAGCGGGACAGTGAGACGTGGCAGACCCTGCCCCAATGCTCCCCGCGTGTGCAGGGGTGATCTGAAGCGATGTTCTACTGGGTGGTCAAGGCGATCCTGGGGCCGGTCCTGGCCGTGTTGTGGCAGCCCCGCGCCGAGGGCGTGGAGAACGTGCCGAGGCGCGGTCCGGCCATCATGGTCAGCAACCACCTGTCGTTCTCCGACCATTTCTTCGGGCCCTTGCCCCTGCCCCGTAAGATCACCTTCCTCGCCAAGGCCGAGTACTTCACCGGCACCGGCGTGAAGGGGTTCGTCAGCAAGGCGTTCTTCACCGGCGTGGGCCAGATCCCGATCGACCGGTCCGGCGGCAAGGCCAGCGAGGCGGCGCTGCGCACCGGTCTGCGCGTGCTCAAGCGCGGTGACCTGCTCGGCATCTACCCCGAGGGCACCCGTTCCCCCGACGGCAAGCTCTACCGCGGTCGCACCGGTGTGGCCCGGCTGGCGCTGGAGGCCAAGGCCCCGGTCGTCCCGATGGCCATGATCAACCTGGACAAGATCATGCCCCCCGGCCGAACCGTCCCCAAGCTGGGCGTGCGCCCCAAGGTCGTGTTCGGTAAGCCGCTCGACTTCTCCCGCTACTACGGGATGGAGAAGGACCAGCGGGTCCTGCGCGCGATCACCGACGAGATCATGTACGCGCTGATGGAGCTGTCCGGCCAGGAATACGTGGACCGCTACGCCCAGTCGGTCAAGACCGAGCTGGAGGCGGAGGCCAAGGAGGCCCGGCGCGAGGAGCACGCCGACGCCAAGGACCGTCGACGGTCCCTGCGCGCGGAACGCAAGGCCGAACGCAAGGCCCTAAAGGAGGCCAAGGCGGAGAAGGCGAAGGGCGACCCCGAGGACGTCTGAGGCTCCGGGCAGAGCACGAGGGGGCCGGTACCGAAGGAGATCCTTCGATACCGGCCCCCTTCACGTGTGTCCGGGCCCCGACACCGTCTCGGCGGGTCGGAGGGGCCGTTACGGACCGATCAGTGCCGGGCCAGGTCGCCGGCGCCGACGATGCCGGCGGCACCGCCGAGTTCGGCCACCCGGACCTCGGCCAGGCGACGCCCCGGCCGGCCGGAGACGTGTCGGGCGAAGGACGCCCGGACGGGGTCGAGGATGATGTCGCCCGCGTCGGAGACGCCTCCACCGAGGACGAAGCACTCGGGGTCGAGGATGGCGGCGAGGTCGGCCAGGCCCAGTCCCGCCCACTCCCCCACGATCCGGAAGCAGTCCAAGGCGGCGGCGTCGCCCTCCAAGGCGGCCTGGGTGATGCACTCACCGCCGATGCCGTCCACGGTCCCGCCCGCGATTTCGAGCATGCGACGAGCGTGTTCGGGGTCGGTGCGGGCCAGGTCCTGGCCCTCGGCGACCAGCGCACGGCCGCTGGCGTACTGCTCCCAGCAGCCGTGGTTGCCACAGGCGCAACGACGTCCGTGCGGCACCATCCGGTAGTGCCCCACCTCCGCGGCCACACCGAAGCGTCCACGGTGCAGTTCTCCCCCGAGGACGAGACCGCCTCCGATCCCGGTGCCCAGGGTGACGCAGACGACGTGGTCGCTGTCGCGGCCGGCGCCGAAGCGGAACTCGGCCCACGCGGCGGCGTTGGCGTCGTTCTCGATGACCACGGGCAGTTCGACCCGTTGTTGGACGCGTTCCTTGAGGGGTTCGTCGCGCAGCCCCAGGTTGACGGCGACCTGGACGGTGGATCGGTCCTCGTCGACGAAGCCCGCCACACCCACACCGACCGCCTCGATGGGCGTGTCCGGGATGCGGCCGCGCAACTCCTCCACCGCCTTGGCGACGGTGTCGGCGAGCTGGCCGGGGTCGTTGGCGGGGGTCGGGTACTTGACCTTGTCCAGGATCTGCCCGTCGTGGTCGACGACACCGGCGGCGACCTTGGTTCCACCGATGTCTACGCCGATGGTCGGCATGGGGGCGGCTCCTTCACACTTTCGCCCAAAACCTGACATAAGTAGCGGGCTTGATGTCATCAGGTTTTCAAATGGTGCAAACCCCTCGATTAAACCAGGCTCCACACGCCGCGAACACCCCGGTGACGACTACGCCTCACCTCGGTTCTCGCCCTCCTCGACGGCGGAGGGGTCGTCGGCCGAGGACTCACGGCGCATCCGCTCGTCACGCGCACGGTCGTGGTGCTCGCGTTCCTCTCTCTCGGCGCGGGCACGCTCGGCCTCCGCGCGCCCCTGTTCCAGACCGCGCTCGACCACGCCCCAGGTCCGCCCCAACGCGCCGGCCAGGGACAACCCCGCTCGCCCGAGGTGACCGGCGACCTCCGGAGCGCTCTTGCGCACGATGTCGGCGAGCTCCTCCAGCGGAGGACGTTCCTGTTCGCTCTCCATCCGGATGGCCTCCTCCCACACGTCGCCCTTCGGTTGTGGGTTGGTGACCGCGTTCACGCCGCGCCGCACGCCCGCCGCGAGCAGCTTGCGCTGGAGCGTGTCGACCAGCCGCAAGGCATCGTCGATGAGGTCGGGGCCATCGTTGCGGGAGCTGTTCCGTCCACCGTTGTTCTCGGTCATGTCTGGCGAGCCTCCTGTCGTCCGTGGCATCACGTTAACCGCACGGGGAAGGCGCGTGCGGGGCACTCAGGGCAGGTTCAGGGAGGAGTCAGGGATGACTCGGGGCCCCGACCACGTTGGGAGGGTCGAAAGGGGTACACGCCGGCGGGAGCGCCGAGTAGCCGAGCCGACACAAAGAACTGCTATGTACAGGATGTGCACGAGGGTCACGGCAGGCGATAGTCTCTTGCCCCGCGTGAGGAGCGACCCTGGCCGCCCGCCTGACCTGCATACATTCAAGAGGGGCGCCGGGCCTGACCCCGCACGGGCACCGACACGGAAAGGGTCGGGAAAGCGACCTGAGCAGTGTTTTCCCCAAACCCCGCACGTCAAGCCCGGATCACCGTTGGATACCGAACGACAACCCTTCCTACTCACGAGTAGGATCGTGTTGTTACGGTCGTCACGTCCCCATCCACCACACCCGTACATGTCCAGGAGCACCACGTGCGCGAATACAGCTCTCCCGCGAAGCCCGAGATCTCCGACGAGGCACGGCTGACCGACACGCTCTTTGCGCGCGCGGCCACCGAGCCGAAGGCCGTCGCCGCCCGCCGTCAAGAGCAGACCGGTGCCGGCCCCTGGCGCGACGTGACCGTCGAGCAGCTGCACGGTGACATCGTCGGATACGCCAAGGGCCTCATCGGTGCGGGCATCGGGCAGGGCGACCGCGTCGCCATCATGTCGCGCACCCGCTACGAGTGGACCGCCATCGACTACGCCGTCTGGGCGGTCGGCGCCATCGTCGTACCGATCTACGAGACCTCCTCCGCCGAGCAGATCCAGTGGATCCTCTCCGACTCCGCGGCCAAGGCCGTCTTCGTGGAGACCGACGCCCACGCCGAGCGCATCGAGTCCGTCAAGGGCGAGACTCCCGAGCTCGCCAACGTGTGGAGGTTCGACGGCGACGACCTGAAGACCCTGCGCGCCGGCGGCTCCGAGGTCACCGACGAGGCCCTGGAGGAGCGCCGCACCGCCGTCAAGGCCGACGACCTCGCCACCCTCATCTACACCTCCGGCACCACCGGCCGCCCCAAGGGCTGCCAGCTGACGCACCGCAACTTCCTCTTCATCGCGCACTCGGCCCTGGAGGGCCCCGCCAAGCCCATCATCAAGGAGCACGAGGGCGTCCCCTCCACGATGCTCTTCCTTCCCCTGGCGCACGTCTTCGCGCGTTTCGTCCAGGTCATGGTCATCGAGGGCAAGGCCGTCCTGGGTCACTACCCCAGCACCGGCCCGGACCTGATCGACGAGTTCTCCGTCTTCAAGCCCACCTTCCTCCTCGCGGTCCCTCGCGTGTTCGAGAAAGTCTTCACCAAGGCCCAGCAGAAGGCCGAGAGTGAGGGCAAGGGCAAGATCTTCAACCTCGCCGCCGACACCGCGATCGAGTACAGCCAGGCGCTGGGCAAGGGCAGCGTGCCGTTCACGCTCAAGCTCAAGCACGGCCTGTTCAAGAAGCTCGTCTACAGCAAGCTGATGGACCGTCTCGGCAACGAGGCCAAGTACGCGGTCTCCGGTGGTTCCGCCCTGGGCTCGCGCCTGGGTCACTTCTTCCGCGGCGCCGGCCTGACCATCGTCGAGGGCTACGGCCTCACCGAGACCACCGCCCCGACCTCGGTCAACAGCCCCGGCTTCAACAAGATCGGCACCGTCGGCCAGCCGATGCCGGGCACCACCGTCCGCATCGCCGACGACGGCGAGATCCTGCTCAAGGGCGACCACATCATGGTCGGCTACTGGCAGAACGAGAAGGCCACCGCCGAGGCCTACGAGGACGGCTTCTACCGCACCGGTGACCTGGGTTCCCTGGACGACGACGGGTTCCTGAGCATCACCGGCCGCAAGAAGGAGATCATCGTGACCGCGGGCGGCAAGAACGTCGCCCCGGCCGTCCTGGAGGACCGGATCCGCGCCCACGCCCTGGTCAGCCAGTGCATGGTCGTCGGTGACAACCGCAAGTTCATCGCGGCGCTGGTCACGATCGACCCCGAGTCCTTCCAGCTCTGGAAGGAGCAGAAGAACAAGAGCGGTGAGATCTCCGACCTGACCGGGGACGCCGACCTCAACGCGGCGATCCAGGAGGCCGTCGACGACGCCAACAAGGCCGTCTCCAAGGCCGAGGGCATCAAGAAGTTCAAGATCCTGCCGCAGGACTTCACCGAAGAGGGCGGCCAGATGACCGCCTCCCTGAAGGTCAAGCGTCACGTGGTCTCCAAGCAGTGGAGCAAGGAGATCGACGACATCTACGCGGGCTAGGCGACGCGTAGGTTCCAAGGATCTTCGAGAGGGGACCGATTGACTAAGGTTTCCAGAGGAAGGCTCGTCCGCTCTGGGTTAGTCGGGTCGTAAGCTGAG